>NZ_JAYGHV010000023.1:0-22449 GCF_034932145.1 Spirulina sp. 06S082
TGCTCTTCTTAAATAACTGGGGAATTTTCGGAATGAGGGATATTTTTTCACCACCGATTGAAAATAGCGGTGCTTGGGTTCAGGATTTTTTGCGGTTTGATGAATGGCTTTTTCTATGGCATTTACTCGCTCTTTTGTTGTTAATCCTGCTAGTTTTGGCCATTGGGCATTCACTATCAAAACGAGAGCTTTGAGATACCGACGATACTCCTCAATCGTCAAAACCATCATACGTTTTTCCTCTGGGGATGCTGATAAGTTCCAAACGTCTGTTCTGATGATTTCTCTCGATTTAGTTTTGCTTTTGGCTTTTTGTCGGCTCATTGGCTCAAAAACTTTGGTCTTATTGCTTTTATTCTACTAAACTTATTTTTTGGTCTCGCTAACCCTACCCAAATCAAAGATTATGGGTAGCGCTTGGGGGATGGCGAATTTAGTTCGCCATATCCAACCAAGTAAGAGAGGGACTGCGCTCGACATTTTGTTCAAATTCTAAACCCAGTCAGTAATCATGTAGGGACGTTGCCTGTAACGTCCCTACAGATTGATAAATGTGGCTAATTCAGGAGATTTAATATTACCTTACAAATTGGGGCATAATTTCTGCTGCGGTAAACAGGCCATAAAGCCCGCGACGGTGTAATGATACCCCGGCTTTAAGATAGCCAAAAGCCGGACCGCAAACATTAGCCGCCATACTCGTCTCATCTCCTAATGTAAAAGTATGGGTAGAGGTTTTCCCTTCAAAAGTGCGTCCCGTTACCTTAACATTCGTGCTGAGGGGTTTCTTGGCATTGCGGGTATCGACAACTCCACCCACAGTAACGCGATCGCGGCTGCAAATCCCCCCTAATTCTAACATAATATCATCGGCGTGTTCCATATTCTCTAAAGTAAGAATGCCCTTCGTTCGCTCTAAAAATTCCTCAACTTCAGCATCACTCATTCCCCGTGCTTTTTCCACGTCAAACCCTGGTAAATGAGCAATATCCTCGCGAATCGTCGCGCGATATGCTTCCCAATTGGCAATTCCCACCCCAAAAGTAATCGTAATATCATGTATCTCTGCATAGCTTTGTGCCGCGATCGCCGCCACCGCCGTCAATAGCCCTGGAGTGGCACCACATCCCGCCATATAAGTAATTCCCGCTTCTGCTAAGGCTGCCCGCATTGCCAACACTTGTTCCATCGCAGAAGTGCGTTTGAGGGCATCCACTAACACGCCCTTCCAGCCTGCATCAATGAATTGTTGGGCAACGGAAGCCATGAAAGTATTGGGTAAATTGGGAAGGGCGAGAAAATAGCCGTCCACCTCTGCTTTTTCCAACAAATCCTGAATACTATTGTTACTGAGCATTCCGTGAGGTTCGAGATAGCCCAAGGAATCATTCTTCTGATAAGTTCTACTACAAATATCTGCATCCAGTCCCTCTGGATCGTAAGCATATCCCTGGCGATCGGCGGCTGCAACCAATACCATGTCTTGTTTGGGTGCCAGAACTTTTGCTGCAGCTTGTCCTAATCCCCCAAACCCCAATACACCAACTTTAATTTTATTTTGTGCTGCTATCATAGTTTCTTTCTCGATTCCTTCTCGATCTGAACAGTCTTTAATTATCTCTCAAGAGGGAAGAGGCGATCGCAACTGTAAACAAAAATATTATATTCTATTCTGCCTTCGGTTTTACCAGCCGATATCCAACATTCACCTCATCGATCGCGATAAACTTTAATAATTAGTCGTCGATTGAGGGGAGTGAAGGTTGAAAATAGAACGCCTATCTAGCATAATCCAATGGGCTAGAGGCAAATCATTCTCCTCTCGTCCTCCCAACTCTCTTAGCAAGCAGATCGTCAGACGGGTCTTTTTTTTGAGTTCGATCGGTATCCTGAGTTTAGCCACCGCAATGACCTTGGGACTGGCTACCAGTGTTGAACGAGTTAAGCGAAAATTAGAACGGGTCAATATTCAAGCTGCCAGAACAACCGATCTATTTATTTTAAATATTCAAAGCGATCTGATTGCCACCAGTGCATCTCTTTCCGCAACACACGATCCCGATGCTGTTTTGCGTAATATGTTGGCGCGAAATGCTTCTTTATTGGATATTTTCCTCGTTAAACCCAATGGAGAGATTATCGTTCAACAAAGCCGCGTGGGTCGTCCTAAATATTCTCAAACTCAATTCAACGCCTTAAAGTTACTTGAAGATCGCAACCAGAATCTAGATTTTGGGGAAGTGAAGATGGGGGAAATCTATTTTGCTAATCAGTTTCCTCAACTGGATATGGCGATCGCCGTAACGGATGATATCGGCCTTCCCACAGCGACTTTGTGGGTAAGCGTCGATCTCAATCGTCTTTGGAATAAAATTATTGATATCAAGGCTGGTAAAGATGGCTATGCCTTTCTCGTAACGGAGAAGGGACAAATCATTGCTTTTCGTAACCGACAATTGCAAGACCCAGAAATTCTACTCCAAGATCGGATCGGTCGATCGGGTTTGGATATTGCGCGATCGGGATTTAATTTCTATCGCGGTTTAGGTGGAGAATGGGTCGTCGCGATCGCCCAACGTTTGGAGATTATACCCTCGTGGTTTGTGGTTGTCGAACAACCCGCCCGAGAATTTCTGACCCCTTTACTATTGGTCGCGGCGATCTGGTTGGGAATATTATTGGTCGCGATCGCGATCGTCTACGGAATTATCAATTTTACCCGCAAGCGCATCGTTATCCCCCTCGGATTATTACGAGAAGCCGTCGGCCGTCTCAGTAGCGGTGACTGGGAATATCGCTTTGAGATTCCCAATACCGATGAATTGGGAGAATTAGCCACATCCTTTCAGCGCATGGCGGGACAATTGCGAGATACTTTTGCGACCTTGGAACATAATAACGCCAAGATGCAAGTTTTAAATGATGCCTTGAGCCAAAGCGAACGCAAACTCACACAATTTCTCGAGGCTGTTCCCGTAGGACTTTTTGTTGTCGATGCCCAAGGAAAACCCTATTATGCTAATCAAAAAGCCAAAGAATTACTGGGAAAAGGGGTCGATAGCGAAGCCTCAGCAGAAAATTTAGTGGAAGTTTATCAGGCCTATATTGCGGGGACAGATCGCCTTTATCCCAATGAGAATCAACCCATTTTACGCGCCCTGGGTGGGGAAGTCTCTAATACGGAAGATATGGAAATTCATGCCCGCGATCGCCGCATTCCCATCGAAATCTGGGGAACGCCTATTTATAATCTTGAAGGGGAAGTGAGCTATGCGATCGCCGTTTTTCAGGATATCACCGAACGCAAAAAAGCCGAAGCAGAACGTCAGCGCTTTACGGAACAACTCAGGGAATTAAATATTGCTTACGAACGTTTTGTTCCCGAACAATTCCTCCAACTTCTTGATAAAACCAGTATTATTGACGTTCACCTTGGGGACGCAGTACAAAAGGAAATGTCAGTTTTGTTTGCTGATATTCGTAATTTTACCACCCTCAGCGAACGCATGACTCCTGAAGATAATTTTAAGTTTATTAATGCTTATCTCTCTCGCATGGAACCGGCAATTGTTGAGAATGGTGGCTTCATTGATAAATATGTTGGCGATGGCATTATGGCACTCTTTAGCGGCAGTGCAGATGATGCCATTAAAGGAGGAATTTCTATGTTAAGAAAACTGAAAAAATACAATAAAACTCGCACGCGACCCGATCGCCCACCCATTCACATCGGTATCGGTATTAATACGGGTTCATTGATGTTAGGAACAGTGGGAGGAAGTCAGCGTATGGATAGTACCGTAATTAGCGATACTGTTAACTTAGCCTCTCGTTTAGAAACATTAACGAAACACTATAATGTTGCGCTATTAATTACCCATCAAATGTTTCTCAAACTCGCGAATACACAACACTATGATATTCGCTTAATCGACCGTGTTTTAGTTAAAGGTAAATCGGAACAAATCTCCATATTTGAAGTTTTTGATGCCGATCCTGACGATTTACGTGCAGCAAAAAAGGCGATGAAAACTAATTTTGAACGAGCTGTTTTATTATACCATCTGGGGCTATTTGCGGAAGCATCTGAATTGTTTCAACACTGTTTACAGATTCATACTGATGATGGGGCGGCACAATTTTATTTAGAACAGTGTCAAAATAAAATAATATAAGTTCAGATTACCAGTGAGATAAGAGTGCAAAAACACAAAGATAAAAAGTTTCCGTCCATTCTACGATCGCCCCATAAGTATCCCCGGTTTGACCGCCGAGTTGACGATTGAACCAATAGCCGATCGCGATCGCCAAAATCAACCCGGCGATCGCGGCACACGCAGCTACCTCCCATTTTTCTCCAGACAGAGATATATGCAATAAACTCATCCCCACCAATAACAATAAACCCCCGATCGCATCTTGAGGACAACGCAGATTTTGCTTGTGAAATGCCCCCTTTCCTGCCACTTTCAAATAGGGATAAAGGGCAATGGCCATCACCTGCCCCCAACGTCCCCATCCTGCCGCTAAGATTAAACCCAGACCGCGAAAAGAGAGCATTTCACTCAAAGCAAGGGTTTTGAGGGAAAAAATAACGATCGCGGCCATCACCCCAAAAGCCCCACTACAGCTATCCTGCATCACTTGTAAGCGGCGATCGCGATCGGGAACCGCCAACCCATCTGCGGTATCCATTGCCCCATCCAAATGCAATCCTCCCGTAACAAAAATCCACAAAGCAACCACCAAGGCACTGCGAGACAGTACAGGCATTCTACATATCTGCAAACCCCCATCAGCAAAACTTAACAACAGTCCTAGCAGTAACCCGATCGCCGGAGCAAAACGGGCAAGGCGATCGAACCGTAACCCCTCGATACGAGGCAATGGCAAGCAAGTATAAAAAATTATTGCTGCCAAAAAAGAGCGCCAAAATTGAACAAACCACTTTAAGACGTATCGGGGTTTCAATTGTTTCATCTCCTGTTAGACTGAAAACGAGGCAGTTGAAAAATATTGAGTTACGATTGGGTTAAAGGTCAGCAAAATCGACCCAGGTAATGGCAAGACCCCCCAGACAAGTCAAGGGATTATTTTGCGATAATCCCACTAGAGCGAAACTAAATCGAAACTAGAGACAAGTCTTCAACTGCTAAATCGAATTCTCAATATAGCTTTTAAGCAGTTACTTTTAAGGAAACTGTTTAGGGTTCATTAAGGATAAATAACTATTGGGTCATGTTGCCATTACATGGCACAATAAAACGCTTTCCTGAAATCTTCGCATCAATGGCTGTTTCTCATGAGTCACAATCTCGTCCCCCAATCACTACCCGCCCCTTGCATCATCGATAGCGGTCTTGTCGTCAATAAAGACGATATGCGTCGCCTACTCGGTTCATTAAAACGGGTTTACTATATTCACTCCCTCGATTGTCAGGTGCAGAATCAGGGTGAAGGTTATATCTTGGAAATCTTTGCCGATGCCCAACAAGCAACGTTAATTGCCAATCATTCTCTCTATATTAACTTACAGAGTTTTGATTACCTTCACCTTCACCAATCCCCCGACCAAGAAACCTACTTCGATCTGATTCAAGATAATCGTCAATTACGCTTAATGCCTTTGAGCAATTCTTGGCAAGACCGCGAAAGTCCGGATGACTTAGATGAAGTTGCCCTAGAAGCAATGCTCAATCAAGTCCTTGCAGCTAAATGGGATGTACAAATGGATGATGATGAATTTTAAAAGGATCAAAACCTAAAGGATGACAAAACACGCAACTCAGGACAATATCTCTCATCCCCCATTTTCCTTTGCATTACAAAAAACTTGTTCTCACACTCATGGGAGAGCAGGTATTTTTTATACCCCTCACGGAATTGTTGAAACGCCCCGCTTTATGCCCGTTGGTACCGTAGGAACAGTGAAGGGCTTAACTCCGGCTCAAATCGAAGCAACTGGGGCGCAAATGATCCTTGCCAATACCTATCACCTTCATTTACAACCGGGAGAGGAACTTATCGCCAAAGCAGGAGGATTGCATCAATTTATGGGCTGGGAACAGCCTATTTTGACGGATTCTGGGGGATTTCAAGTCTTTAGTTTGAGTGAGTTGCGAAAAATTGAGGAAGAAGGGGTCACTTTTCGATCGCCTCGGGACGGTCGCCTCATTCATTTAACCCCAGAACGTTCCATTGAGATTCAAAATACCCTAGGGGCAGATGTCATTATGGCTTTTGATGAATGTCCCCCCTATCCCGCAGAACGAGGGGAAGTGAAGGCGGCCACCGAAAGAACCTATCGCTGGCTGGAACGGTGCGTTAAGGCGCATCAACGCCCCCAAGAGCAAGCCTTATTTGGTATCGTCCAGGGGGGCGTTTTTCCCGATTTACGGGTGGCGGCGGCGCGATCGCTCCTTGATTTTGACCTACCTGGATATGCGATCGGCGGGGTCAGCGTGGGAGAACCGCCCGAACTTATGTATCCTGTGGTAGAAGCTACTGCGCCAATTCTGCCCGAAAATAAACCCCGGTATCTCATGGGTATCGGGACTTATCGGGAAATGGTGCGGGCGATCGCCGCAGGAATAGATCTATTTGATTGCGTGATTCCCACTCGCTTTGGTCGGCATGGCACCGCAATGGTCAAAGGAGAACGCTGGAACTTAAAAAACGCCCAATTTCGCGAAGATTTTCGCCCCCTTGACGAAACTTGCCCCTGTTATTGTTGCCAGACTTTTAGCCGCGCTTACCTCAATCATTTGGTCAAATCCAAAGAAATGTTGGGCTATATTTTGCTGTCCCTGCATAATGTGACAGAATTAGTCCGGTTTACCCAACGCATTCGCGCAGCTATTTGGCAAGATCGATTTGCCGAGGAATTTGCTCCCTGGCTAGATGAAAAGTAGTTCACCATATTATGTTAAAATTTATCGCAAATCTTAATAATCGCAGTATTTAGAAGGACTGATAATCAATGAACGTTGCCATGTTACTAGCCGAACTGCCCGAAGCCTATCAAATTTTCGATCCTCTTGTGGATGTTCTCCCACTCATCCCGCTATTTTTCTTGCTGCTTGCCTTCGTCTGGCAAGCGTCAGTGGGTTTCAGATAAACTTCTTTTGTTATCCCCAGTGACCCAAGATACTAAAGAAAAGACACCTCAGAAGGGGTGTCTTTTCATCGTTAAGATGGTAGGGAAAATAATCTACAGGGTGCCATCTTTGTCCATCGCTTAAGATAAAGAGTCCGCGATCGCCTCTCCCCCGTTCATATTCTCCTGCGATCGACCAGGAAAGTTGCCAAAATGTCAAGTCAGGCTTTTATTTCTCGAACCATTGGACGCATCCCCCTTCGCCTTGTTTTGATCGTCCCATTTGTGTTGCAAATTCTAGCAGCAGTCGGCTTGACGGGATGGCTTTCCCTGCAAAACGGCCAGGTTGCGATCCAATCCCTCGCCAGCCAGTTACAGGGAGAAGTAACCGCCCGTATTGCCCAAAATCTCAATGAATATTTAGCTATTCCCAAAATCGTTAACCAAAGCGCTGTTAATATTCTCGACCCCCGCGCGATCGCCCCCACAGATAACCCCAACATTCAACGCTATTTCTGGAAACAAGTTAAATCGATCGCCATCATTAATACGATTCAATTTGCCACAGAAGGAGAAAAATATATTGGTGCCGGACGTACCAGTGAAGGGGATATTGTTCTCAAAATTGCCGATCCCGTCACCACGGGGAGTGAATTTCAAACCTACGCCACCAATACCCAAGGTCAGCCCACAGCCAAATTAAGCGCCCGTCCTAACTATAATCCGCGATCGCGCCCTTGGTATCAAGCCGCCATTCGGGTCAATCAACCCGTCTGGAGTTCTGTTTATGTCATGTTTTCCCATAAAAAATTAGGCATGACCCTCTCGCAACCCCTCTACGAAGATGCAGGGAAATTTTTAGGGGTGGTGGGAACCGATATTCTCCTTGAAGATATCAGCAGTTTTCTGGAAAATATCCAAATTGGGCAAAGAGGACAAACTCTGATTATCGATCGCCAAGGCAACACCGTCGCCAGTTCTACCCGAGAGGCACTATTTTCCGAACGCAATGGCAGCGCTAGGCGAGTCAAGATCGGCGATAGTACCAATGCGATCGTGCAGGCCACAGGGCGATATTTACAAAGCTATTTCGGCGATTTAAGCAAAATCCAAAAAAATCAACAACTTTACTTTACCTTCGAGGGAAAACGCTACTTTTTTCAAGTTTCCCCCATTGCCGAAGAATTCGGTTTAGATTGGCTGATCCTCGTGGTGGTTCCAGAAGATGATTTTCTTGGGCAAATTCATGCTAATACTCGCATTACTGTGATATTGTGCTTCCTTGCTTTTGCCCTGGCGATCGCTTCCGGAATTTTAACCGCCCGTTGGATCACCAAACCCGTCCTCGAGTTGAGCCGCGCCAGTCAAGCTATTACAGCAGGTCGCCTCGAACAAAAAATCCAGATTCAACCCCTCTTACCTTGGTGTCCTGGGATTGCTGAAATCCGAGTTTTAGCCAAATCCTTCAATCGTATGGCTGTTCAATTACGGCAATCCTTTCACGATCTCGAAACTGCTAAAGTTGAACTAGAAGAGCGCGTGCAAGAGCGAACAGCCCAACTAGCAACCGCCGAAAGCGAATTGCGGGGGGTATTCGCGGCCATGACCGAGTTAATTCTCATCTTCGATCGCCAAGGCCGCTATCTAAAAATCCCCTCAGCCAATCGAGAATTACTCTACAATGCCGAGGAAATTGTCGTCGGGAAAACCATCCACGAAATTTTTCCCCAAGCACAAGCAGATTGGTTTGTTGCCCAGATTGAAAGTGTTTTAGACCAAAGGGGAGCAAAAGCCATAGAATATGCTATCCCCCTTGAGGGACAAGAAACATGGTTTTCTGCCACAATTTCTCCCATCTCTGAGGATAGCGTCGTCTGGGTGGCTCGCAATGTCAGCGAACGCAAGTTACTCGAACAGCAACTTCGCACCTCTGAAGAAAAAATGCGGATGGTGTTTGAAGCCATGACCAGCATTATTTTGGTTTTAACCCTTCGCGATGGCAATTTGGAGAACCTAGAAATCTCTCCCACCAGTCCCGCTCGTCTGTACCATGAAACAGATATGGATCCGATTGGGGAAACCATTGCTGGTTTTTATAGCGAAGAAACTGCCAGCCAATGGTTGGAAAGCATCAACTATGCGATCGAGAGTCAACAACTCGTCAATCTGGATTACAAATTACAGTTTGCAGATCGAGAGATTTGGTTTTCTGCCAGTATTTCCCCACTATCTACGGATTCTGCAATTTGGGTAGCGCGGGACATCACCGATCGCAAACACGCAGAAGAAGAAATCGAACTCCTCCTCACCGTCGGCCAAGAGATTAGTGCCGCCAAAGACTTTGATAGCGCGATCGCCATTCTCCTACAGCGCATTGGCGAAACCACGGGCTGGAATTACGGTGAAGCCTGGATCCCCGCCGTTGATGGCTCTGCTTTAGTTTGCAGTCCCAGTTGGTATAGTTCCATGAAAGATGAGGGAACAGACAACACGCAACAAGCAACAGGAAATAATATTAGCGAATTTCGAGAGTATAGCGAAGCCTTAACTTTATTAGCCAATGAGGAACTTCCAGGACGAGTTTGGGTACAATGCCGACCCGAGTGGGTTCGCGATGTTTCCTTAGAAGCCGATGATGTCTTTTTGCGCTTGGAAAAAGCGGCGGAATGTGGCTTAAATTCTGCCTTTGCGGTACCCATCTTGATTCCTCCTCGGGAGGATTTACTGCGAGAGTCCGAACGCCTTCCCGTACTGGCCGTGTTGACCTTTTTTCTGACGGATACTTGTCGTCAGGACGAACAAGCCTTTGAACTGGTGATGGGGGTTGCGGGGCAATTGGGAACACTTTTGCAACAAAAACAAGACGAAGCGGAACTTAAAGCCTTATTTGCAGCTATGACGGATTTAATTTTCGTCTTTGATGGCAATGGACGACATTTGAAAATTCCCGTGACTAATGCGAAAAATCTGATTTACGATCCCATGACCAATCGGATTGGCAAAACCTTACACGAAATTTTCCCCGAAGAGCAAGCCACATTTTTCTTGGCTCTGATTCGCGAAACCTTGCAAAAACAAGATAACGTCGAAGTGGAATACAGTTTGCAGATCGAAGGGGAGGAAATATGGTCGGATACGACGATCTCCCCCATTTCCACGGATTCGGTTATCTGGGTGGCACGGGATATTACCGATCGCAAGCAAGCAGAAGCGGCTTTACTCAAACGTCAGCGCTATTCGGCGATCGTGGTGGAAGTACAGCGTCAATTACTGGCGGCGAGTGCGGGAAGTGACAACTATCATACCATTCTCGAACCCTTGGGACGGGTCAGTGGTGCCAGTCGGGTCTATCTATTTGAGAATTCTCGCGATCGCGATGGAATTTTGTTGATGAGTCAAAAGGCGGAGTGGTGCGGGGAAGGAGTCATTCCGGAGTTAGATAATCCGGATTTGCAAAATTTGGCGTATCGAGATTCTTTTCCCCGTTGGGAGTCGGTTTTAGAACAAGGACATTATATTGAAGGAATTGTGACGGAGTTTCCCCCAGAGGAACGAGATATCCTCGAACCCCAAGGGGTATTGGCGCTTCTTGTCTTACCTATCGTCGTCAATGGCGAATTTTTTGGCTTTATTGGCTTTGACAATTGCTATCGGGCCAAGAGATGGGACGCATCGGAGATTGATTTACTGCGGGCTGTGGCGGCGGCCATGGGGCTATGGCAAGAGCGACGGCGGGCGGTGAAGGCCTTGAGACAGAAGGCAGAACGGGATAATTTATTAGGAGAAATTTCCAGGCAATTCATCGATGGGGATTTAGATGCGGCGATTAATTTTGCACTCGAGGCGATCGCACAGATGTTAGACAGCGATCGCGCTTATATTCTTCGCTATCGCGAATCGGGAAAACGGCGGCGGTTTTCCATGACCCATGAATGGTGTCGGGAAGGCGTTATACCCGCGATCGCGGAGTTGCAAAAAATTCCGGCGGAACACTTTCCTTGGTTTTTTGAGCAGTACCAGGCGGGCAATATTGTCCAGTTCACTCACCTTGATGAGCTTCCCGTGGAAGCCGTGGCGGAACGGGCGGAAATGGTGCGAGAATCGATACTTTCGGGACTACAGATTCCCACTAATTATGGCGGGAAAATGGTAGGAACGATTGGTTTAGATGCAGTGCGATCGCATCAAGCCTGGAATGCGGAAGACGTGCGCTTTTTGCAGTTGGTGGGGGATGCGATCGCCAGTGCGCGGGTACGTCACGATGCGGAACAAGCACTACGCATTGAGCAAGAAAAGTCGGAGCGGTTATTATTAAATATTTTACCGGCTCCCATCGCCGAACGCTTAAAACAGAATCAAGGTTCCCTGGCGGAACAGTTTAATGAGGTGTCGATTTTATTTGCCGATATTGTTGGTTTTACCCCTCTCTCAACTCGATTATCCCCGATTGAGTTGGTCAATTTGCTCAATCATATTTTTTCTGCTTTTGATGAATTGGTCGATCGCCTGGGATTGGAGAAAATTAAGACTATCGGGGATGCTTATATGGTAGCGGGGGGCTTGCCGATACCCAGGACGGATCATGCTGAGGCGATCGCGGAAATGGCGCTATTGATGCAAGAGGCAATTCGGGAGTTTGGGCAACAGCAAGCTAAAACCCTCCAGCCTGGGGATAAAATACAAATTCGCATTGGTATTAATAGTGGTGTAGTGGTTGCAGGAGTAATCGGCACGAAGAAATTTATTTATGATTTATGGGGGGATGCGGTGAATATTGCTTCCCGCATGGAGTCTTCGGGACAACCCAATGGTATTCAAATCACCGAATCTACTTATGTGCGTATCAAAGATAAGTTTATGTGCGAACCCCGTGGCATTATTAAAATTAAAGGGAAAGGAGAAATGATGACCTATTGGTTAAAAGGGAAACGCGAGTCATGTTAAATGATCTGATTTTAACTTATCTTGCTCATTACTGATTTTTATCGACTTTTGGTAAAGATAGGTGTAGGTTTAGAGTAGGGATTCCGACTAAATGTTAAAACAACATTAAAATAAAAAAGATATAGGTTCTATCTCGTGCAAGAGGCGAGCCTTTCATCTCATCGGGTAACGAGCCATGAGTCAAAACGCTGCTAACAACGGCGCACGTCCAAAAAATTCTCAGGATAAGGGGGAAACCGTGACAGTTAAAGAAGCACCTGCAAATAAAGCCGAAGACAAAAAATCGGCAGAGGATACACCAGGCATACAAGTTTACCAAAAATCTTTTCCATTGCCGCAAAATCGTCCTATTGAACCCAGCCATCTCAATATAGTTGGAACCTATAACGCGATGGGAGAGCGTCCCGTCACTTCGAGTGGCTTGGAAATCAGTAGCAGCATTGTTATATCAGGGAATCGCCCTATTGCTAAGAGCATTTTAGACATTAGCGAAACTTACAAGGTGATGGGAAATCGTCCTGTTGCCTCTAATGATTTTGAAGATATTGCTACACTAATTGGTTATCTCGATTAATTGTTAATGATTTAAGCAAATTTTGTAAGCAAATTTTGTAAGTAAGTTTTTTCAGTTGAACTCAAAACAGCGATCGCACCTCTAGAAGGAAATGCGATCGTTTTTTAAAGGGTCAATAAAGGCGTAAAAATTGTCAATCCTTTGGGAATACATTCAATTTCAACAGGATTCGCCGCAAATATTTCACCATCAATCACCAACTTCTGAGGGGGATCGGTAGTAATTTTGAGGCGGCTGGCTTGCAAACAAATGAGGTCTTTTCGCTTAGAAGGCGTTTTCACTAAAGCCGAAGCGAATAGGGAAGCAAGGGCATTTACCTGCAATCCACTTTGAGGCGTGGTAATGATGGTAATATCCAAAAGACCATCATCGGGAATAACTTCCCCAAAACCTTGAGCCATTAACGAAGTCGGGGGAGCAGCATTGGCAACAGTTACAGCACCTGTTTGGAATTCAACGATCTCGCCATCCATTTCAATCGTGGCTTTGAAAGGTTCTTGATCGAAGAGTTGCTGTGCGGCGGATAATACATAAGCGAGAGAACCTAAATGGTTTTTCAATTCCCGATTGGCTTTTTCCACCATCCCCGCTTCAAACCCAACTCCCGCCAATAAGATCATGGGAATATCGTTGCAGCGTGCCACATCCACCATGCGAGTATTGCCAGCAGCAATCGTTTCGCAAGCTGACTTTAAATCTGTGGGAATGCCCAGGGCAGCACAAAAAGCATTAGCCGTGCCTCGAGGAATTATACCGAGGGGAATCCCCGTTTCAATCGTGGCACTGGCGATCGCCGAAACGGTACCATCTCCACCGGAAGCGATGATAAAGCCAGGATCTTCGTCCTCTTCCATCTCCCGTGCCTGAATAGCAGCGATCGCCTCCTTCGCTTGTTCCACAGGATTTACATCGGGTTGAGTGTAAATCGTGTGTAGGTGAACTTGCGGTTTTAAGGTTTGATGAATCGAGGCTAAATCGCGATCGGGATTGCCCTGTCCCGCAACAGGATTAAAAATTAAATAAGCAATTCGACTGCGTGCAAACCCGCGAATGATTGACTCAGCCGTTGCCAAATTAATCGCGAGGGGAACATCATGAATTGTGCAGGCACGTAAGATGCTATCAATTCTAGGTTCTTGAGGGTTAGCTTGGAGTGGATCGAACAAAAAGATAACCCCAATCATCTCCCCCGAGACAATGCGGGCTGCAATTTGTAGATCTCCTCCTCGCGCAGCCGACAATAATCCCTCGATTTTGAGTCCCGTTGCTTCCTGAATTTGCTGCCCGGTTTTATCCATAGCCATCAGGTGATAGCCCGATAAAATCGAACGATATTTTTTGACCAAACCAACGAGGTCATTGTTCTGACTGTTATGGGCAATTAAGGCAATAGAAGCTGGCACGATCGCGGTTCCTGTTGATACAGTTTATTCTTGTCTATCATCCTCCATTCCCACAGAGAATGACATTACTGCCCCCACTGCGGCCACCAGAAATCCAACCCTGCATGGGAGACGAAATTTGCAACCAGAAACGCCCCTCGGGATCGCTAGAGGTATTTCCCGTGAGAGTCGCGGTTGCACCTTTTTTCAAACCGCCAATTGTCGCCCCCGTTTCTATATTAGGACGAGAACGAATCGCTAGATCGACGATGGCCAAACGACAACTTCCTGCCTGAATATTTCTCAAGGCTGGAGTAAGGGGAACAACGGGATTGGGTTGCGGCTGACTGGGAGGAGTGGTCGATGCAGGGGTATCAGTACACTTGGTCAGATGACGGGCAATGACAAATCCTTCCACGGGGTTTTTGACGGAGATCCAGCCCTGTTGACCATTACCGGCTAGGGTGAGTTGAACATTTGCCTCTAAGGTCGCTACAATTTGACTGTCAGGACCGACGGAAGGCTGAGAATAAACATCAATGCGGCGATTAGTTTGTCGGCACTGATCCGACAAGGACTGCGATCGCGCTGGAAGATGAAGGGCGAATGCCCCGGAACCAGCCAAGAGGAAAAGAACAATGATACGAATATTCATGTTTAATAACGGGTCAATAAATGATGAGCAAATCGGGGATGGGTAACTGGTACGCGATCGATAACCACTAACCCATTAAAATAAAAATAAACCCAACCTGAATTTTTATTAATTTTTTGTGCCGGAACTGACTCAAACTTCTTGTCAATTTGATGCGATCGATGCTGCCCTTGCAGATTTTAAAGCGGGTCGTCCCATTGTGGTCGTAGACGACGAAAATCGGGAAAATGAAGGGGATTTAATTTGTGCGGCTCAATTTACCACCCCCGATATTATTAATTTTATGGCGGTGGAGGCACGGGGCTTGATTTGCTTGGCCATGACGGGGGAACGTCTCGATGAACTGGAATTACCCCTGATGGTAACTAAAAATACCGATCCCAATCAAACCGCGTTTACCGTCAGTGTTGATGCGGCCCCCCATTTAGGCGTGACTACGGGCATTTCCGCCGAAGACCGCGCCAAAACCATTCAAATTACCATCAACCCCGCGACGCGATCGGAGGATTTGCGCCGTCCCGGTCATATTTTCCCGATTCGTGCCAAACAGGGGGGGGTTTTAAAGCGGGCAGGTCATACAGAAGCGGCGGTAGATTTATCGCGGCTATCGGGATTGTACCCGGCGGGGGTCATCTGCGAAATACAAAATCCCAATGGTTCGATGGCACGGTTGCCGGAATTGGTAGAATATGCCCAAAAACACGATCTTAAGCTGATTAGTATTGCCGATCTGATTAGCTATCGCCTCAAACACGATCGCTTTGTTTATCGGGAAGCGGTGTGCCAGTTTCCCAGCCAGTTTGGGGATTTTCAGATTTACGCCTATCGCAATGTTCTCGATAATACAGAACATATTGCCATTGTTAAAGGCGATCCGCAAAAGTTTGGCGATCGCCCGGTAACGGTGCGAATGCACTCGGAATGTTTGACGGGGGATGCCTTGGGATCTTTGCGTTGCGATTGTCGGATGCAGCTACAAGCCGCCTTAAAGACCATTGAGGATGCGGGGCTAGGAGTTGTGGTTTATCTGCGTCAGGAAGGGCGAGGGATTGGTTTGGTGAATAAACTTAAGGCTTATTCTTTACAAGATTTGGGCTTTGATACTGTCGAAGCGAATGAAAGATTGGGCTTTCCGGCAGATTTGCGGGACTATGGTATGGGGGCGCAAATCTTGAACGATTTGGGGATTAAACAGATTTGTTTGATTACTAATAATCCCCGCAAAATTGCTGGGTTAAAGGGATATGGTTTGGAGGTGGTCGATCGCGTTCCTTTGTTGATTGAAGCGACGGATCACAATTCGGAATATTTGGCCACGAAGGCGAATAAGTTGGGGCATTTATTATTGCAAACTTATTTGGTTACGGTGGGCATTGATTGGCATTCATCGGTAGAAAGTGTGAGGGATCGCTATGAATTATTAGATCGGTTTCGCAGGCTAGTTCGTTCTCACGATTTATTATTACAAGAAGAATCGCGCCCGGTGGCGATCGCGCTGTTTGAAAAGCCTTCTCTGGTGGCGCATATCGGGTTAGATCAACCCCAGGTTGCCAGTGTGGATTGGTATGGCGATATCGAACATCCTTATGTTAAGGCGATCGGTAATATTTTAGATGATTTAGTAACATGGAATCAGATCGAACGGTTAGAATTTTTGATTTCTACGGGAGACGATCCGATGACGGGATTACAGGTTAATTTGTCGCGCAAGTTTTACAACTTGAGTCAAAAACCTTCAAGTTTATGTGACAGCTTGGAACGGCAAACGATTTACAGTTTTACAAAAGTTTGATTTTCAAAATCTGAAACTCTCATTAGGAGACGCATATCATGTCTAAATTTATTAAACACTTAGAAGCTATAGGAGTACATGGAAGATTTGATATAGGACTTAGTTTTAAAGATGGAATCAATATTATTCACGGAAGTAATGGCACAGGTAAAACGACATTACTTCATATTCTTGCAAATGCCGTTAATGGTGATTTTGAGCGTTTTGTTCATTTGAAATTTAACAATTTAACAATAACTCTTGATGATGACACTTCAATTTATTTGGAACAAGATTGTATGGGAGATTTGGAGGATACAAAGACAACTATTTGGATTAATAAAAATAGAAATCCAGATCCTATAGTTTCATATCAATTCAGAGATTTATTGGAGAAAGAAAAAGAAGAAGAAGATCGTTATAGGCAACTTTCTTTATTTGATTCTTTGAAAGAATCAAATATTACTTTAGAGGCAACATATTTTCCTGCATTTAGAACTATGATTGAGGCATGGGCAACATTAGATGAAAATGATATTAGAGGTTTTTTTCGTAGATCTCCAAATTTTAGAAAAATCTTAAGAAGTGCTACAAGATCGACAGATTTAGCTCGAACTTTATTTGGTCAATTTGTTCCTAAATTAGAATATCCTTCTCCTCTAGAAATCGAAGAACGTATTAATTCAGAATTGATTGAAGCTCAATTAAAAATCGCTAGTATCGATAGAGATTTATTATCAGACGCTTTTGTTGAATCTTTTAAAGCTATATCGCAGTCACAAGAAATAGAAAATAATTTAGAAGAGCCAGATGAAATCATTGAAAAAATAAAGGTAATTACTGAGAGTTTACAAAACTTACCTTTTCAAATTAATGTTAATATGCCTAACGATGTTTATGAAAGATTAAGAAAGCAATTAAACTCATTTCAATTAGAACCTGAATCAGAAAATATCGCTAAAAGAGTTTTGTCTGTATATAAAAATTCTCTGCAAAAACGTTTAGATGAACAAACTGATGCTTATTCTAGTATCGAGACTTATCTAGAATCTGTTAATGAATTTTTAGAAAGAAAGAAATTAGAAATTCATGCTACATTTCACCCCAGAAGACCACAATTGGGAGTTAAAATTGGTGATGAAAAATCAATTGATAGTCTACAAGTTTTATCTTCTGGTGAAAGACAAATAGTTGGTTTAATATATGCAGCAAGTCACATGACAAATGGGAGAGTTGTCTTAATTGATGAACCCGAAATTTCTTTACATATAGATTGGCAACGTAAACTATTACCAGAAATGATGAAACAACTTGGTGATAAACAACTGATTATTTGTACTCATTCTCCTATAGTTGCTTCCCAATATAGAGACAGAATGATAGAACTCGAGCTAAAACCAACATCAAATCCGAATTTGGGGCATCAAGTAATGAATATGGAAAGAGAATATATAATGTAAAAAAAGGGAATAACTTTAGACTATTCCTTTTTAGAAGTTTACCGAAAATATATTATATTATTACAATTAATTTAAACTGAGTAATGAGTGGACTGCAATTAACACCAGAGGAATATGTAACCGAGATAGTGATGTCAAAAGACTTATTTCTATTGCTTGAAGGCACTGATGATGAAAACTTTTTTACAGTAATTTACAATTATCTTAAAAATCAATATTTAGATAGTTCTTCAGAAAAATTAAAAAGATTAAAAAGATTAAGAATTGAAAATGCAGAACAAATCAAAGGGTTGCCAAAAAATAGAGATAGAATTGAATCTGTTTGTCAGTTAATCTTAAAAGAGGATGAGAATATAAAAAAAAGATTGTTAGGCTTTGTAGATAGAGAATTTAGAGAATTTGATTCTCTATGGTTCGCAAGCGCGGGGAGATGCAAGATTTGATTCGGATATTGATGTTTTAGTGGTTTTAAGGCAGGGTTTTAAGTATCGAGAGGAGATTGAAAAAACGAGTCGGTTTATTGCGGATTTATCTTTGGAATACGATACAGTTATTTCTCGCGCTTTTATTTCTTCCCAACGGTTTCATGAGGAAAATAGTCCGTTTTTGTTGAATGTACGACGGGAGGGGGTTGTGTTATGACTAGGGAACAGCAGTTACTTTTAGAAAAGGCAAAACGCAGTTTACAAGGTGCTGAGTTATTGGTTGAGAATGGTTTGCCAGAATTGGCTGTTTCTCGTGCCTATTATGGGATGTTTTATATTGCTTCTGCTTTTCTTTTGGGGAGAGGGTTGAGTTTTTCGAGTCATTCGGCGGTTATTGGTGCATTTGGGCGAGATTTTGCGAAAAGTGATGAGAGGTTACGAGATTTTCATCGTGCTTTAATTAACGCACAAGATATGAGGAATCGCAGCGATTATAATTTGGATTCTGGGATTGATGAAGATGATGCTAGACTACAAATAGAGGTTGCACTTGAGTTTATCCGTTGTTTTGAGGACTTGGCATAAAAAATCCTCTTAAATGGTCGGTTTGAGTATGAGGCGGTGGAATACAATCCGCTTAAGGTTATTTTAGGGCAGTTGAAGGCGATCGAGGATGAGATTCGGGCTGATTTGGATGAGTTGGAGGGGATGTTATCTTAGTTTGGGATCGTGATATGGATTTATTTGGGCGATCGCCATACAATTAAGTCAAATTAAAGGGGGTTCGGTTATGGGTTTAGAATTGGCGCTAGAACGGATTACAATAGATTCCGATATTTGTCACGGAAAGCCTTGCATTCGTGGTTTGCGCTATCCGGTTGAATTTATTTTGGAGTTATTGAGTTCGGGGATGACAATGGATGAGATACTAATGGATTATGAAGATTTAGAACGGGACGATCTTTTTGCGGCTTTGACTTTTGCGATGAGGTTAACGCAGGTTAAAAGTATTTATCAGGTTAAGGGATGAAGTTTTTAATTGACGCTCAATTACCTCGAAGATTGGTGAGAATTTTTCTCGATGCTGGTTATGAGGCAATTCATACTTTAGATTTGCCGCAACAAAATCAAACTCGAGATACCGAAATCAATCGCCTTTCTATAGAGAAAAAGTATATTGTGGTGACAAAAGATAAGGATTTTTTTGATTCTTTTTACATTTTCAAAATGCCTTATAAACTTCTTCTTGTAACGACAGGAAACATTAAAAACAATGATATAATTACTTTGTTCTCTAATAATTTAGAGACGATCGCAGAATTATTTGAGGATCGCGATTTTATTGAATTGAGTCGCGATCGTATTACGGTTCATTAATTATCTAATTTCTCTATTTACGGAACTCCAAAGATAAAATTATAATGAATAAAGACAATCTCATTACAGATTTATTTGTTTAATCTTCGTAACCCTAAAGCAGAATCATGAAGCAAAAAATCACCAACAAAAATGATATTTTTCAACGGTTGCAGGAACATCAAAAGGTGTTGATGAATTTTGGGGTGCGTCGCTGTGGTTTGTTTGGGTCGTTTCGTCGGGGGGAAGCGACGGAAAACAGCGATATAGATTTATTGGTAACGTTCGATCCGGAGTTAAAAACGTTTATGAATTTTATGGATTTGTGTTTCTTTTTGGAGGATTTATTTGAGTGTAAGGTGGATGTTTTGACTCCGGAATCTTTGAGTCCTTATCTCAAGGATAAAATTTTGGCGGAGGTGGAATATTGACAATTTTGAAGACGCAAACCCAAAATAATCAAATAAATCTAAATGAAATTGAGGAGATGTTGAGATGAAGCAAATTACTATAGAAAAAGCCTGTGAACTTGTGACAGATGGAACACACTACACACCACTTGATATTGGTGAAGGTATTCCTTTTTTAACAGTGAAAGATATAACTTCTTCTGGGTTAAATTTTGAGAGATGTTCAAAAATTTCAATAGAAGAATACCAAAAAGCTGATGCAGGAAACTCGTCTCCTAAAATAGGTGATGTTTTATTTTCCAAAGATGGAACGGTTGGAAAAGTTCATGTTGTAAAAGAAGATCAACAATTCGCAATTTTATCCTCTGTAGCAATATTAAGACCTCAAAAAAATCTTTTAGATAGTGATTACTTTGGGTATGTTTTAAAGTCTAAAGCTACGATTGATCAGGCAGTTCGTAAAAAAACAGGATCAGCAATTAGAAGAATTATTCTTAAGGATCTAAAAAATGTAAAAATTCCCCTCCCACCCCTAGAAGAACAAAAAAGAATCGCGGCGATATTGGATAAAAGCGATCGCATTCGACGGAAACGACAAGAGGCGATTCAATTGACAGAGGAATTAGCGCGATCGCTTTTCCTCGATATGTTCGGCGATCCTGTTACTAACCCGAAAGGTTGGGAAGTTAATAAAGTAATTGAACATTGTGATTGTATTGTTCCCGGTCGAGATAAACCTAAATCTTTCACGGGAGAAACTCCTTGGATAACAACAGCAGATCTTAATTTTCTTCAAAAGACATACTACTCACGTTTAAATATAGGTTTATCAAAAGAAGAAATTGAAACAGTCAGAGCAAAAATTATTCCAAAAGGAAGTGTTTTGCTAACTTGTGTTGGTGATTTAGGAATAACTTCTATAGCAGGATGCGACATGGTTATCAATCAACAATTACATTCTTTTCAATGTAGAGATTTTAATAATTTTTTTGTTATGTATGCTCTAACTTTTCAAAAGAGTTTTATGTATAAAAGAGCAACGCAGACAACAGTACCCTATATAAATAAAACAAGTTGCAATTCTATTCCTATTATTTGCCCACCCCAAAAACTACAAAATAAATTTAGTATACTTGTAAGCAAAATAAACAAGCAAAAAATAATATATAAAAATGCCCTACAAGAATCAGAAAATCTCTTTAACTCCCTCCTACAAAGAGCCTTCCGAGGAGACCTATGAAGATACCAGAAAATGCGATTATTCCCGATCCCAAATTGACCAAATATCTCCTAGTTTTTAAACAAAGAAATGATAAATCCCAATATCTAGCACAAGGCGGATTTTATCTAGAAAACTGGCAAGACCTCAAAAAAGCTATTCAAAATTTAATCGAAGAGAATGAAGCAATTGAAGAGCAAACCGATGAATACGGAACTTATTACCAAGTTATCGGGGAACTGCAAGGGATAGGCGATCGCAAGCTGTCAGTTGTTACAATTTGGTTAAAACGAACCATAGACGACAAATTTTATTTTATTACCTCAAACCCTATCGAGAATAAAAACATGAACCTAGAACTATATCAAGAAATTGCCCTAACCTGCAATCTTCCCGAAACCCAACTCAAACAAGGCGATATCGCCACCTTAATCGATTTTGTCCCCCATCCTAACAATAGAGAAACAGGATGCGTTCTCGAAATATTTAACACCATTGGCGAATCGATTAAAGTCGTCACTGTTCCGATTTCAGCCATCAAACCCCTAACTGAAAAGGATATTTTAACCACCCGTCCGCTTATTGAAATGAATTAGTCATTGAAGAGAACTCTAACCATGCTTAAAATTGTCACCAAAACCAAACTACACAACCCAAACAGCGACCTTCAATATTGGCAAACCCAAAGCCCACAACAACGCCTTGCTACCCTCGAAGAAATCCGCCAAGAATACCATCAATGGAAATACAATGCTGAACCAAGACTTCAAAGAGTTTATCGAGTTATTAAACAAACACGATGTTAAATATCTTGTTATTGGAGGTTATGCCGTCGCAGTACATGGTCATCCTCGCTACACGAAAGATATTGATATTTGGATTAAAATGTCAACAGAAAATGCTGAAAAGATCGTAAAAGTCTTGACAGAATTTGGTTTTGGTTCTCTGGGTTTGAGTCTTAATGACTTTACCTGTCCGAATCAAATTATACAGCTTGGCTATCCACCTGCAAGAATTGATATTATTACAACTCCGGATGGTGTAGATTTTGAGACCTGTTACCAAACAAAAATGCAAGTCGAATTAAGTAATATTCTAGTTGATTTTATCGATCTCGAAATCCTCAAACAGAATAAAAAAGCATCCGGTAGATTGCA
>NZ_JAYGHV010000024.1:0-21939 GCF_034932145.1 Spirulina sp. 06S082
TTCATCTCCAAAAACTCAAAGCAGAACGGGAGAAGATATCATGACTATTGAATATCTAATTGATGAAAATCTATCTCCTCTATATCAAGAACAATTAAAGCGATATCTCCCAGAATTGAGAATTTAAAAATTGGCGATCCTAATGTTCCTCCTGAAGGAACTCTCGACCCTGAAATCTTGCTCTGGTGCGAACAAAATAACTATATTCTCGTTACCAATAATCGGCGTTCTATGCCCGTTCATCTCAAGGAACATTTAGCACAAAATCATCAGATTCCTGGTATCTTCGTATTGCGTCCAAAATTCACTATTGGAGAGATTCTCAACAATTTAGTCTTTATTGCCCAAGCGGGAAAACCCAGCGATTACCAAAATCTAATTACTCATATTCCCTTGTCCTCTAAGTCTACTTTTATCTAACTCGACTTAAAATCGCAGGGGCGATCGCCTCCAACCCTAAAACCTGTTTGGCACCCCCCAGCGCGATCGCCTCCTTCGGCATCCCAAACACGATGCAACTGGCTTCATTTTGAGCAATAGTATGTCCTCCCGCATTGGCGATCGCCTGCATTCCTTCCGCCCCATCTCGCCCCATTCCCGTTAGTAAAACCCCCAACACCGACGCGCGATAATAGCGTATAGTTGACTCAAACAAAACATCAACAGAAGGGCGATGACCACCATGCGATCGCGAAGAATAATGAAAACGTCCCGCTTTATCTAATTCTAAATGTAAGCCTTCTGGCGGAAAATAAATTGTTCCTCCTTGAGGCATTTCCCCCATATTGGCAACCCGTAGCGTTAATTGACAATGATTCCCTAACCACTCCAATAAGCCTTGTAAAAATCCCTGGGTGATGTGCTGTACGCAAACAATAGGAATAGGAAAAGATGCAGGTAAAGCCGAAAAAATTGTTTTCAGCGCTTGGGGACCTCCAGTAGACGAACCGATCGCGATCAATTTGATTCTAGAGCCAAAGGAAGAGACGGGAGGAGAAGGAAAAGGAGGAAATGAAGGTGAAGGTAAAGAAGAAGATCGAGGAACTTTTTTTTTGATTTTGCGAAAAACTTTCACCCCAGCAAGAATGCGAATTTTTGCGATTAAAGCCTGTTTAACTGCTTCATAATCCTCAATATTAGCCGCTTGCGGTTTAGGAAAAACATCTAAAGCCCCCGCTTCTAATAACTCAAAAACATTGTGGCGATCGTTCTCTCCCACAGAAGAACTCACCGCCAAAATCGGACGGGGATCGGTTGCCAATATCTCCTTAGTTAATTCCAAACCATTCATTTTTGGCATATGCAGATCCGTACAGATGACATCCGGCTGAGTTTGGGCAATTAATGATAATGCCTCCAAACCCGTCCCCGCCGTCCCCACTACTTCAATATCGTGAGCAGAATTAAGAATGCGTTTGAGGATAACGAGAGCAATGGGAGAATCTTCAACAATAAGAACTTTGATTTTCAAGCGTTTTTCTTACTAATTTTTTAAACCAATCTTTTTAAAGTATCTAGGAGTATATCGCGATTGAAAGACCCTTTAGGAATATAGGCATTTGCTCCAGCTTCTACTCCTCTTTTCTTATCTTCATCAGAAGCAAGAGAGGTCACTAAAATAATCGGTAATTCATTATAATCGGGATTTTGGCGAATGCGGGCAGCCAATTGTAAACCATCGAGATTGGGCATTTGCACGTCCGAGATAACCGCATCAAAATGACCGTTGCGTAGTTTATTCAATCCGTCTAACCCATCTACAGCCGTTGTTACTTCATATCCCGCCCCTTCTAAAATACGCTTTTCTTGGGTGCGAATGGTGATGGAATCTTCCGCGAGGAGAATGGCGGGTTTTTTCTTGATTGTGGCGATCGCGCTGTTGGATACAGTGGGAGAAATGCGGCCTTGTTGCACCGATCGCAATAAATCCCCTGGATTGAGAATCGTACAAACTTCTCCATTGCCCAAAATCGTTGCCCCAGATACATTTCGTACTCGTTTTAAGAGTTGGCTTTGGGGTTTGAGAACGACTTCTTGGGTATCTAAAAGCTCGTTCACTAATAGCCCCAAACGATTGTCTCCGATTTCGAGCAAAATACAGGGGGTACCTAAAGAATTCTCAAGGGAAGAAGTCCCCCCTTCGAGTTCGAGTAAAGTCGCTAAATGAGCAATGGAAGTGGCTTGTCCCTCTAAAGCAATGGTTTCGCGTCCTTCGAGGGTAAAAATATCTTGAGAGGCAACAAAAAAAGTTGTTTTCACGGCTTCGAGGGGAATGGCATGGATAATGTCGCAAACTTTAACCAGGAGGACGCTTGCGGTGGCGAGAGTGATGCCTAAACGCAAAGAAAAGGTGGTCCCTTGTCCGGGGGTAGAATTCACCTCAATGCTGCCTTTTAGTTTCTCAACATTGGTACGGACAACATCTAAACCTACTCCTCGTCCAGAAACTGCTGTCACATCGGTGCGGGTGGAAAATCCAGGCAGAAAGATGAGATTGTAGAGTTGCGATCGCGTCCAGTTGTCGAGGTCTTCTTCTCGATAGAGTCCTTTGGCGATCGCGGTGCGTTTAATGCGATCGGCATCGAGTCCCCGTCCATCGTCGCTAATGGTGATGATAATCTGACTGGCAGTTTGAGAGCCGGTAATGCGAAGATTTGCTGTGGGGGGCTTACCTACTTTTTCTCGTTCTTCGGGAGTCTCAATGCCGTGGTCGATGGCATTACGAAGAAGATGAATGAGAGGGTCTTTCATGTCTTCGAGGATGCGCTTATCGGCGTTGGTTTCTCCTCCTGCGATCGCCAGTTCAATATTTTTTTGCTGCGATCGCGCTAAGTCTCGCACCAGACGAGGAAAGAGATTAAAGAGATTAGAAAGGGGTAGAAGGCGCAAAGTACGAACGCGATTTTCTAAATGGGTTGAGATGGAGTCAAGGCGAGAAGAATGTTCTCGAGTGGAGGAGGAGAGGCGATCGAGGAGAATTTCGATCGCCTCGGTCAGATGTTGGGCTTTATTCTGATTTGCAGCATCAAGGTTCATTGCGGGGGCAATGAGGGAGCCTCCCCCAAGGGGAAAATCTCGTTGTGATGTGAGAGAATTATGACGCTGCCATTCTTCCCAAAGCGATCGCAATTCTTCGATCCCGTCGGCAATACTAGCAATTCTGATACGAGTGACGCTAAGTTCCCCGGTTTGAGTCACGAGATCGTCAAGGTGACGGGTATTAACGCGAATAGTATCGATGCGATAAGGGGTGTCCGAGGCAGGATGAGGGCTAAAGGATGAAGGCGGAATTTTTTCTATCTCCTCTTCCCCTATTACCTCTTCCCCTATTGCCTCTTCCCTGTTGCCTGTTGCCTCTTCCCCTATTACCTCTTCCCCTATTCCCTCTTCCCCTATTACCTCTTCCCCTATTACCTCTTCCTCTATTGCCTCTTCCTCTGTTGCCTGTTCCCTATTGCCTGTTGCCTCATCCCCTATTGCCTCTTCCCTATTGCCTATTGCCTCTTCCTTTGCCCCCATCAGCATCGCTAAAACTTGAAAAGTCTTAACACCACTAGAATTGCCCGTGACAGCCTCTTGGACGAGATTGCCGATCGCATCTAATCCCCGATAAAGGCGATCGCTGAGATCGGGAGTCATGGTTTGTTGTTGCTGTTGAATTTGTCCGAGAATATGTTCGATTTGATGGATGAGACTTTCTACCTCTGTTACCCCCAGCATTCGCGAGTCTCCTTTGAGACTGTGTGCCTCTCGCAGTAATTCTTCTAAAGGGGACAGATCCTCGGGCTGTTTTTCCAGAATAAGCAATCCTGCCTCGAGTTTTTGCAAGTGTTCCTCACTGGCAGTTTTATATAAATTGCGGAGTTCATCGTCTTCAATAAACATAATTTTTTCAGGAATTTTAACAACAGGGAAAATTAAAAAAGATGCCAATATTTAAACCATTGCTTTTAACATTAAGGAAATATCCTGAAGGTATTGAATGGCTATTTTTGTTTGTCCAATGCCGATCGCATTTTCTTGGGTGCCGCGATCGAGAGCGTTCATTTCGCGCACAGCTTGCGAGATCGTCTTAACTTGGTCGCTGACAATTTGGGAGATTTGCCGACTATTTTCAGCAACTTCGGCGATCGCTTCGGTCATGGGTTGGAAGCGATCGCGATCGATCTGCACTTTTTTGCTACTTTCCCAAACTGTTTCTTTTCCCGATATCGTCGCTTGAACAGCCAGATCGATCGCCTTTTGAATGTCCTTAACTAAATCATTAATTTGCTCCCCAGATTGCTTGCTGCGATCGGCTAATTGGCGAATTTCTTTAGCAATGACGGCAAACTCCGCACCGTAGGCTTCTGCGCGGATGGCTTCAATAGCTGCATTAAGGGCGAGAGAATTGGTTTGAGCCGCCAATTCTTTCACCATTTGTGAAATGGTGGCAATGCGAGTAATTTGTTGGTTTAACTGTTGCATTTGCGTTGCGATCGCCTCCACCCACGCTTGTAATATTGACATTTCTGATAGGGTTTTGTCTGCCGTTTCTCGTCCTGCTTGAACGAGTTGAAAAACATCGGCAGCGCGATCGCTTGAATGCTTGGCTTGTTGGGCAGTCGTTTGAGCAGAAATTTCCAACTCTGCTAAAGCCATATTGGTATTATTTACCGTCTCGGCTTGTTGATTAATCGTGCGCTCGTTTTCTTCAAGGGTAATCGCAATTTGATTGGAAGAGGAAGCAAGAACGCGAACGGTTTGTTGTAAGTTAAGAACAATTTTACGGATCGTTAGCGCAATAATGACCAATAAAATAAAGTTGGCAATAAAAATAACAATAGCAACCTTTTTAGAAAAGTTGATATTCTCTTTGGCTAAAGTTTCTGCGGCAAAAACCGCCGCATTGGCCAATTCCCAAAATGTTTCGCTCTCTTGCAAAAGGCGATCGCCTTGAATTGATTGCGATCGCCAGCGCTGAATCTCTAGGGATAATCGCTTCCATCCTCCCTCCATTGCAACTATTTGAGCCTGGAAAGTGGGGTTTTGAGCAGCAGGGAGTCCTAGGGTTTTTGAGCCGTTAACTAAGCCGCGAACAATTTGTTCGACTTCACTAATTTGCGAGTCTGCGGGCTGTTGAACTAACTCTAATTTAATAATTCGCTGACTTTTTCCTCGGACAATGCCCGCAAAATTAATCATTCTTCCGTCAGCAGTGGTGCGATCGATGGCAGTGTAAATCGCGGCCAGATTAAAAAGGGCAAAAAGGAACAGAACGATGATTAATAAGTAGAGTTGATGGATAATTCGCTTACTTTTCATGATTTCCCCATTACCGAATTATTCATTAAATCATCTCTTTTAAAATTTGTGTAGCTTCGTTTAATTTCCGCGTTCCCAATTTGGTTTGACCGATACCGGTAGCACTTTCTTGAGCGGCTTGATTGATTGCATTCATGGCTTGGACAACTTGTTGAATGGCGGCGGCTTGTTGTTTGATATTGAGAGAAATCTGTTGGTTATTTAAGACAACATTATTAACTGCATTGGCAACCCCAGAAAAAGAAGTTGCCGTTTCTCGGGCGATGGTGACATTGTTTTCTACTGTTTTTGTTCCCTCATCTGTTACCATAACCGTAGAGTTGATAGCGCGTTGAATCTCACTCACTAAGTCATTGATTTTTTGAGCGGATTGTTTGCTGCGATCGGCCAGTTTGCGAATTTCCGTAGCCACGACGGAAAAGCCCTTACCGTGTTCTCCTGCCCGCACCGCTTCTACAGCCGCATTGAGCGCTAACATATTGGTTTGATTGGCCAAATCCGAAACCAGTTGAGAAATACTGCCAATTTCTGTGGTTTGTTCGCTTAAACGTAAGATTTGTAAGGCGATCGCCCCCACCTTATCTTTGAGAGAATTCATTCCTTCTAAGGTTTGTGCGACCGCTTGGGTCCCAGCATCAGCTAAACTCAGGGCTTGTTGGGCAGCATTAGCAGCAGCTTCAGCTTGTTCGGCAGATTGGCGAGACGATGCCCCCAGTTCGTCCATTGTGGTTGTGGTTTCGTTCACTGAGGCAGCTTGTGAGCTGGCTGTACGCTCTTGTTCTTCAACTGTTGTGGCAATTTGACTGGAGGATGTTGCCAAAGTGCTAACAGTATAATTCATTTTTTGCGTGGCACGGGTAATAACCCACCACCCTAATATAACAGTCAGGAGAAGAGATAGAAATACTGACATGATAGCAACAATGGTTAAGTTATTAAGAGTATTCTGGACGTGATTTTCACTCTTATTAAGTATCTCTTGCTCGCGGGTTCTAAACACTTCTAACAAAGCAAGTAGTTCTTCTACTCGATCTCCTGCTTGGTTAGTTTGCCAACGCTGAATGGCTTGTTCGGTTTGTCCGCGATCGACAATATCAATGAGTTCTTGGTTTGTTTCTCGTAGGCGATCGATCGCTTGGGAAATTTGAGCGAAAGTTTCTTTTTGTTGTCGATCTATAATGAGATCGTTCAATTCGATGGATAAACTTTGGATATTATTTCTAGCTTCTTGATAAGATTGCAAGGACACTGAATTTTTTTGTAGTAAATATCCTCGCGTTGCTCTTGACAGAGTTTGGGTGTGGAATGCTAGATCGCCAATTTTGGCACTAATACCTATTTTTTCGCTGACGTGTCCCGCTTCTTGGTTGAGAATACGAACAGTCACAAAAACTGCGACACCTGAAATAATAGAGAGAATAATAGGGACAGAATAACCGACGATAATCCAGTGTCGGAGTTTAAATCCTGTTTGTTTTTGCAAGTCTCGCGTACTATCGAGATTAAAGGAAGCCATATTTTCGGGTGCAGCCATTGTTTTTTGGGTTTCTCCTAGTGCGATCGCCTTTGTAAGGCTTCTTTTGCGTACTCCATTCTATTCGCTGTTTCCGGAAAGATTATTCTCAAATCATCAAACTTGGGAAAAAATTTACAATTCTCAAATTGCTTCATCAACAATTAATCCTCCAGAAGTTAAAATTTTTGCTAAATCTAACAGTCCGAGCATTTTTTCGCGATAAGTTGTTGCACCTTGCAAATATTCATCTTTAACAGAGTGAATAGCAGTAGGAATGGAAGATATTTTCGCAGGGTCAAGCAAAAGAACGTCAAATACTTCATCGATAATCATACCAATGACTAAACTTTCAAGATCGACAATAACTACTTTTGTTTGAGATGATTGTTTGCTCCAGGGTAGTGCTAATAAACCACAAATATCAATTAATGTAATGATTTCTCCACGTAAATTAATATTTCCGACAATATGAGATGGACAACAAGGAATGGGTGTTATTTTCAAGACATCAGTAAATTCACGGACAATTTTTAGATCGATGCCAAAGATTTCTGTCCCTAAACTAATAATGGCTAAAGGAATAAAGTGATGAGTATCAAGTAATTCATTCTGGGACATTAAAGCGAGAGAGCGTTCTTGCAAAACTGCCCTTTCTTCTGGACTTATATTCGGTAAAAATAGGCGAAGTTCTTGTAATTCCTGTTCGGATTCTCGTTTTAATTCTTCTAATTCATTGATATTGATATTGAGTAGGTTTTCTGAATCGCGATCGCCATTTTTTTTAGCGGTCAAGGTTAAAGATTCTGGATTCAGTAAAACAACAATATTGTCTTCGGTTCGTGCGATCCCTTTTTGCAAGGATATCTCTTTTTCTTCTTCTTCTCTGTTATATCCTAAATTTTTAGAGATATCTGTAATGGGAAAAGTTTTGACTTCGCGAACTTGATTGACAATAATACCGATGCGTCTCGTGCGATACCGAATAACAATAATACTATCAGTTAATGAATAGGCGAGGGGATGATAGCCAAAGCGCAAATAAATATCAACAATCGGAAGAATTTCTCCTCGTAAATTAATCAAGCCAACAATTTCGCGAGGAGCCTCAAGAATTGGGGTCACTTCAGGAAGAAAAAAGACTTCTTCAACGGCAGATGTTTCAATACCATAGATGGATTGACCCAAATAAAATGTTAGGTATGTTTGCATTATTGGTAATTAAACGATAGGAGGTTTTTGGGCTGAGGGAGGGGGTAATGATGATTTACCCGTCTGGTTTTCCAAATCTAATGCAGTACGATACATTTTTTGAGCGCGATCGCGATCGCCTTCTCTTTCATAAAGGTAAGCCAGTTCGCGGTAAGCTGAAATGGAGTGGGGTTCGAGATAAAGAATTTTTTTATAGTATTGCTTTTCTTCGCTGGGACTACCGTATTCTCGGGAAATTTGAGCAAGTAAGTAATAAATTTTAACAGAAAAAACATTGATTTTCAGGGCTTGTTGGCAACATTGAATGGCTTGTTGATATTTTCCAGAGTTGGCATAAATTTGTGCTAAGAGATAAAACGCATCAAAACTCTGTGGTTTTAATTTTAAAGCCTTTTCCGCATTGGCGATCGCCGCAGTAAATTCTTTTTGCAAAAATAAAGTTTCCGCGTTTTGGAGCAGTATTTCTGGGGTAATTGGAGTTTGATTGGCCACTGTAGGGGAAGGCGATACCGTGGCAGGATAATAGAGGGAATCAGAGGGAAGGATAGCGATACTGCGATGTTTTTGTTGTCTAGAAGTCTCTATCGGTGTTTGAAAAAGGGGAAAAAATGGTTCTTGTCGATTAATCGATCGCGGGTCTTGTTCTGTGCTTTGAATATTCTTTTGATAAAGAATAGATTCAGGAAAAATTTTGCTTTTAAATAAACTTGAATTTTGTCCGTATAATTCCGCATGACCCGTGAGAAAATAGCCATCGGAGGAGAGCGATCGCGAAAAAGTTTGCAGAGTTTTTTCAATCGCGCTTTGAGTAAAGTAGATAAAGACATTGCGACAAACAATTAAATCAAAAAAATCAGGTTTGCTATCGCTGAAATCCGCACAATTCGTTAAATTACAATACTGAAAGCGCACGCGCTGGCGAAGGCGATCGCGAAGACGATAGCCGCGATCGGTTGTCTGAAAATATTGCTTTTGTAGCGCTGTCTCAGAAGTCCGAAAAGACCAATTTCCATAGAGTCCTTCCCTTGCTCTTTGTAACATCTCTCGGTTAATATCCGTTCCCAAAATCAATAAGTCCCAGCGATCGATATCCGGTAGTAAGCGATCGAGTACAATGGCCAAAGAATAGGACTCTTCTCCCGTCGAACATCCCGCACTCCACAAACGCAGGGTTTTTGTCTGTTGACGGCGTTCGATCAGTTGCGGGAGAATGTATCTTTCGAGGAGAGAAAATTGACCGCGATCGCGAAAAAAATAGCTTTCTGGGTTGGTCAATAAACAGATCAGATTTTGCCATTCTTGCGAGTCTTCGGGTAGTTCGGTGGTTAGGCGATCGTAATAAGAATTAACCGCCAACAAATGCAGCGATTTCATTCTAGATTGAATCGCCTGTCCAAGGGTTTTGCGATCGCGTTCTTGTATTTCCAATCCCGTTCGTTTGGCGATCAATGGCACAAAAGATTCGATCAGGAGGGGATTAAGTTCTCGTTTCGATGACATAAAGTTTCTTTTAATCGACAACAGAGAAAATTATAGATGCGTTAAGATTTAGGGCATTACTTTTATTTTAGCGATTGATTTGCGCGACACAGCTTGGAACATTATTTCTAAAGAAATCTCCCATTTCTTTTCTGGCTTGGCCATCGCCTTGTTCCAATGCTGTAAATAATGCGGTAAACTGTTCGTTAGAATAGCTCTGCTGGAATTTGTCTAATAGGCAAACGCAGGCTTCTACCCGCTCGGAAACGGCTTCTCGATTGGTAAAATCTGGTGCATTATTTGGGTCTAGAATACAACCTGACAGAAAGGTCGCGCGGCTGTTTGCAGGATAGGGATGGGTTTGGGCAAAAAGAGGCAAAGAGAAGGCGATCGGGGTAATTCCAGCCACTAAGGCCAGACTCAATTGAGCAAATTTCATGTTGTGCTAGTTTGTTTAACTTTCTCACATTAGCAAAAATCGTTGCATTTTTGCATTCGATTGAGAGATATAGCATTGATGGGTAAGAATTATAAAGTTTTGTATCATGGAAAATTTTTACAAAGTGAGCTACAATGCCCTAATATCTGTTATTTGAATCATTACACATCATCTAATGACAAAACCATGCCTAATTATATCAAACATATTAAAGCTGAAGGTGTTTTGGGTCGTTTTGATATCGATCAAGAATTTAAAGAAGGGGTTAATGTACTTTTTGGTAAAAATGGAACGGGGAAAACGACATTACTCCATATCCTTGCTAATTTACTTAATGGTGACTATGAACGGTTTGCTTTTACTGAATTTAAGACAATAAAAGCTATACTTGATGATGATACAGATATTGTTTTGTCAAAAAAAAAAGTTAGATAAAGATAGTTTTATTGATGTCATAATCAATGATAAACCCATTACAGAAACACTTTCTGTGAATGAAATACGGGAATATGAAATATCTAAAGAACAAGATATTGAGAGAAATCGAAAGTTAGGGAAATTTTTTATATATGATGATGATAATGATATTGAGCCTATCCTTCCAGTTGCTTATTTTCCTGCTTTTAGGACTATGATTGAAGCATGGACTTCAGCAGAATATAGAACAGAATATAGAACAGTTCATCCAAGGGTTTATAAACAAAAAATACAGAATTCTACTACAAATTTTTCCCGCGAACTGTTTGGGCGATTTGTACCTACTCTAAACTATCCATCTCCCATTGAAATTGAAATTGAGTTGAGTCAAGAAATTGGAGAAGCACTAAGCAAAATAGAGCGTGCAGATAGACAATATTTTGGAGAGTTGCTGCCTCGTATATTTGAAGTATTATCTAAAAATCCTCATTCATCCGAGCAGAATTCATCTTTAGGAGAAGAAAGTTCAGATATGATTCTTGAAGACATTAATATTCTAGTTAAAAAACTTGAAGATTACCCAATAACAACAGTTCCTAATGTAACGCAACTTCGTAATTCCGTGTCATCCTTTCAAGTAGATGACAAATCAAAAAGAATTGCAGAGAAAGTTCTAGAAATATACCGAAAAGCACTTAGAGAAGTTGTCGCTGTTCAAGAAAAATCTTTCAAAAATATTGAGATATACCTAAATTCTATAAACTCATTTTTAGAGGAGAAAACTATAGAAATAAGTTTGAAAGAGCCTAGATTTAGAGGAAAAATGTTAGTGGGAATGAAGTTTGATTCGGGACAACCAGAAGAAAAACATCTCAGTATCCGTCGTGCATTATCATCTGGCGAACGTCAAATTGTCACCTTAATTTATGCTGCAACTCACATGAGTAAACAACAAGTTGTTCTAATTGATGAACCAGAAATTTCTCTTAATCCTATTTGGCAAAGGCATCTTTTACAAACAATGTCAGAACAACTTGGACAACGACAAATTATTGTTTGTACTCATTCCCCTGTAATTGGAGCAGATTATGAAGATGAAGTAATTATGTTTTCTCCTAAAATAACTTGCTCGTCAGATAGTATAATTAATGATAGTATGCTTGATGAAGAGAATGAGGAGTTTTAATGACAAAATACGATCCGCCAAGTTACAGACTCTATTTACAAAATAGTATCATCAATGGTAACAATAAACATATTCTTGTTGAAGGAAAAGATGATAAATATTTAATCGAACGATTATGGGAAGACTTCAACTCTAAAAATAATTGCAATTTAAACATTAAAATTATTGTGGATTCTGCTGATAATCTTATTCAAAAAGAATTAAGTGGCATAAGCTGGGTTAAAAAGGATAAATTACTTTATTCTTTTATTAATTCTTGGATAAAGAAATCTCTAGAAGCTCGGAGTGACTATCCTCTAGCTATTTTTGAATTACTCGGAGTCGATTTATGAAGAAAAATATTACTTATTTCTTCCCGCGCAACCAATAAGTTATCATTTCTCCTTTTCCTTTCACTGTAATTGCTTCTCGTTCTTCCAAGAGATAAGACTCGTGTAGAACATCATAAACTGCCCGTGTCACTTGAATTTGATGAGGCAATCCTTGGGATTCCATACGGGAGGCAATATTCACTGTATCCCCCCAAAGATCGTAAATAAACTTACTGACTCCAATCACTCCTGCTACAACTGGACCTACGTGCAAACCCACTCTCAACGCGAATTTTTTACCCGTACCTGCATTGAATTCATCAATAGTTTTTAATAAATCTAACGCCATATTTGCCGACGCTTCTACCCCGTCGCTTTTCGGATAAGGCAACCCCGCAACTGCCATATAAGCATCACCAATAGTTTTGATTTTTTCCAAACCGTGACGCTGTGCTAAATAATCAAAATCCGAGAAAATAACATTTAAAATCTCTACCAATTCAATCGAAGAAAGTTGCGTGGAAATTTCCGTAAAATTGACCAAATCGGCAAATAATACAGTTACCTCATCAAACTTATCAGCAATGGTACTCTCTTCAGCCTGCAAGCGTTTGGCGATCGGTTCCGGGAGAATATTTAATAATAATTGTTCCGATCGCGCTTTTTGTTCTCGTAAGGCAGATTCAGCTTCCTTGCTTGCCGTAATGTCCCGAGCCACCCAAATGACTGTATCCTCAGACAGGAGGGAAACATTCGCTGAAAACCAGCGCTTGTTATAGTTAATCGGTAAATAATACTCCGCCGTAACCGTCTGGCGCGTTTGCAATACCTCTTGAATGTGATGTAGGTGTAGTGCTGCTTGTTCTGGGGGAAATAAATCCCTGACCGTTAAATTACCTGAATGTTGTGTCTCTAAGAGAGAGCGATCGGACTTAGTGGGGGCAATTTTCAAACAGGTTCCTTGGCGATCGAAGACCAAAATAATATCGTCCATCGCCGCAAATAATGCCCTTAATTCAGCCTCCGATCCTTGTAGTGCTGCTTCTGCGGTAATGCGATCGCGGTTTTCTTTCACTAACTGGGTATTTTGCAACTCCAATTCTTTTTGCAATCGTCGCAACCGCAATTGATTCTCCACTCGCACCACAACTTCAGCAAATTGAAAAGGTTTGGTAATATAGTCCACTCCACCCACCGCAAATGCTTTTACCTTATCCAGAACGTCACTTAAGGCACTAATAAAAATAACAGGAATATCGCGAGTGATTTCATTATCTTTTAATTTTTGGCAAACTTCATAACCATCCATGCGAGGCAGATTAATATCCAGCAAAATCAAATCAGGAGGAGCTGATTGTGCTGCCTTTAAAGCCATTTCACCACTAATTACGCTGCGAACCCTATACCCTTTTTTACTCAAAAGGGACGATAAAATTCTGAGGTTATTGGGAGCATCATCTACAGCTAAGATATCGCCGCTAGAGGTTTCAAGACTCTTTTGAGGATTGGGAACCGAATCCGTCATTTCAATGAACAATGAGTAATGAACAACACCGATCGCTTAAGGCAGAGGCTCGGAATGGGCAATGCACGCCAGTTTAACCACTCCAAGTTTAGTGGCAATTTTTCGCTTTGGTCAGTTTTTTTTGAGGGTTTCATCGACGACAACGCGATCGCGGCCTTGGGCTTTTGCTGCATAGAGAGCATCGTCAGCACGGGCGATCAAATCTTTGGGATCGAGAGAGGGAGTGGGGATCGCCGTGGCAACCCCCACACTCACCGTCACCCATGCTCCAATGGATGAGTGAGCGTGAGCAATGTGCAACTGTTGTACCGCCTTATGAATTTCTCGGGCAACTTTGTACGCCAATTCGCGATCGGCATGGGGAATCACGATCGCAAATTCTTCCCCGCCATATCGCGCCAATAACATCTTAGGAATAAGCTCTTGTTCCGGCTGGGCGATCGCCTCTTCAATACCGCGTACAATCGCCTGCAAGCAACTGTCTCCAGCTAAATGACCGTAAGTATCGTTATAGCGTTTAAAATAGTCCACATCGCATAAAATTAGGGAAAGGGGAGTGCATTGCTGTTGTAGTTCCTCCCACTGCATTTGCAAGTATTCATCAAAGCGACGACGATTGGCGGCTCCAGTTAACCCATCGGAATTGGCGAGATTCTGTAATTTTTGATTGGCAGCTTGCAAGGCAGATTCTACTTTGAGACGTTCTTGTATTTCTTGTTGCAACTGAGCATTTTGTGCCAATAACTGGGTTTGCAAAGAACGAATTTTTAATTGATTTTCTACTCGCACTAAGACTTCAGCCCACTGAAAAGGTTTGGTGATGTAGTCAACTCCCCCGACTTCAAAAGCGCGAACTTTATCCATTGCTTCATTGAAAGCACTAATAAAAATAACGGGTACTTCTCGAGTGTTGGTATCCGCTTTGAGTTGTCTACAGACTTCGTAACCATCCATAACTGGCATACTGATATCGAGGAGAATGAGATCCGGTGCAGCAGAGCGGGCGGCTCTTAAGGCCATTTCCCCACTCAGCACGCTCCGCGCCTCATAATCGTGGTTTTGCAACAGGGTTGATAAAAGTCGTAGATTGTTGGGCGTATCATCCACAATTAAGATATCTCCCTTCTTTAGGGTGGTTGTCCCATCCATTCCCCGAAATCCTCCAGTAACATTTCCCCCTGTCTGATTTAAGCGTAAAAGTACCCAAGAGTTGTAATGATTATTATGTGGCAAGCTGCCCAAGGAATTCCCGATCTTCCCGATCTGCGCTTTGTGGCAGAGTGGAGAGATCGCTCTAGATTCTTGCGATCGCTTCCCCACGTTATTTTAATTTGATTACTTCTCCCTCTTGTTCTCCATCTCCCTGTAAGGTACGATCGATATCGTGACAAATTTTCGACTTAATTGAACCGCCTCATGAAATCTTATCTTGCTGCTGCGATACAAATGACGAGCAGACCCGATCTCGATCGCAATTTAACCGAAGCCGAAGAGTTAATCGATCTGGCAGTGCGTCAAGGGGCGGAGTTAGTCTGTTTGCCGGAAAATTTTTCCTTTTTGGGACCGGAAGTTGAAAAAATTCAACAAGCAGACGCGATCGCGCTAAAAAGCGAGAAGTTTCTCAAAACGATTGCCCAACGGTTTCAAATTGTTATTTTAGGGGGAGGATTCCCGATTCCCGCCGCAGATAATAAGGTTTATAATACTGCCCTATTAATCGATCGCAATGGTCAGGAACTGGCTCGCTATTACAAAGCGCATCTCTTTGATGTGAATGTACCCGATGGGAACACTTATCAAGAGTCGAGTACGGTGATGGCTGGGATGGAATTACCTCCCGTTTATCATTCCGATACTTTGGGAACTTTAGGGCTTTCTGTGTGCTACGATGTGCGCTTTCCGGAACTCTATCGCCATTTATCGAAGCAAGGGGCGGATGTTTTGTTTATTCCTGCGGCATTTACGGCTTATACCGGAAAAGATCACTGGCAAACCTTAATCCAAGCGCGGGCGATCGAGAATACCTGTTATGCGATCGCCCCAGCGCAAACGGGCAATCATTACGGCACGCGACACACCCACGGTCATGCCCTCATTGTCGATCCTTGGGGGACAGTTTTGGCCGATGCTGGCAATAAACCCGGAATTGCGATCGCCGAAATCGATCCCCGTCGCCTCACTCGCGTCCGTTCTCAAATGCCCTCTCTCAACCATCGCGTTTTCTAGCCTAACTATCAACTATCAACTATCAACTATCAACTATCAACTATCAACTATCAACTATCAACTATCAATGGATGTTATTCCGGCTATTGACTTATTAGAAGGTCGCTGCGTGCGCCTGTATCAAGGAGATTACGATCGCTCGCAAATTTTCAGCGATCGCCCAGTGGAGATGGCTCATCGTTGGGAAAGTGAAGGGGCGACGCGGCTACATTTGGTAGATTTGGATGGAGCCAAAAAGGGAGAATCTGTAAATGGAGAGGCGATCGCGGCCATTGTTTCTGCGGTGTCCATTCCCGTGCAAGTGGGAGGGGGACTGCGGGATGGGGAGAAAATCCGCCAGGTTTTAGATTTGGGGGTGAAACAGGCGATCGTGGGGACAGTTGCGGTAGAAAATCCCGATTTAGTGGGGGAGTTATGCCAAGAATTTCCCGGTCAAATTATAGTGGGAATTGATGCCCGCAATGGCAAAGTTGCCACGAAAGGTTGGCTAGAAACTTCACAAGTGCAAGCAACGGATTTAGCGCAACGTATGGAATCTCAGGGGGTTGCAGCCATTATTTATACCGATATTCAACGAGATGGGACTCTATCGGGACCAAATTTCACAGCACTGCGAGAGTTAGCGCGATCGGTCACTATTCCCATTATTGCCTCGGGGGGAGTAAGTTCTCTCACAGATATACTGAGTTTACTTTCTCTCGAACCTTTGGGAGTAACAGGAGTGATTATTGGTCGCGCCCTCTATACGGGAGATGTTTCCTTAGCAGAAGCAGTGGAGGCGATCGGTCCGGGAAGATTGCAAGATGTACCGCCAGATTTGGGGTCTTCTGCTTGGGGTTAAAAGATTATCGCTTATCATCTTACTTAAAGACCAATTAGGTCTAATCTTTAATCATCAATGTTTTCAAAATCAATGTTTTCAAAACCATAAGCATCCCGCACAAAATATAAAGGTCTCCCTTTCACTTCCTCATAAACTCGTCCCAAATACTCCCCCAAAACCCCCAAGGTAATCAATTGAATGCCTCCAAAAAACAAAATAGCAACCATAATTGAAGCATATCCCGGAACATCAATTCCCAGAATGAAAGTCCGCAGGACTAAAAAACTCGCATATAGTAAAGAAATGAGAGAAATAAATAAACCTAAATAACTCCAAACCTTCAGAGGAAGCATACTAAAAGAAGTAATTCCATCAAGGGCAAAATTCCATAACTTCCAATAATTCCAAGTAGTTTTTCCCTGGAAACGAGGATCGCGATCGAAGAGGATCGATGTTTGCTTATATCCCACCCAAGCAAATATTCCCTTCATAAAGCGAGTTCTTTCTGGCATTTTTTTAATCGCTTCCACAACCCGGCGATCGAGGAGGCGAAAATCTCCCGTATTCTCAGGAATAGGAACAGGACTCATGTTCCCTAAAGTTTGATAGAATGCCCTTGATGTGAACTTTTTTAACCAGCTTTCTCCCTGTCGCGATCGCCTTGTCGCACAAACGACATCATAACCCTCTCGCCATTTTTCCACTAACTTTGTAATTAATTCTGGTGGGTCTTGTAGATCGGCATCAAGGGGAATCATGGCATTTCCACAAGCATAATCTAAGCCTGCTGTCAAGGCAATTTCCTTACCAAAATTGCGCGATAAATTAATAATTTTTATAGCTTGATTCTGATGATGAAAATAGATAAGTTTTTTCAAGGTACTATCTTTACTGCCATCATTAATACAAATAATTTCATAGGTTAAATTTAAACCCTCCAAAACCCCTTGCAAGCGCTGAAAGAGAACAGTAAGATTATCCTCCTCGTTATAGCAAGGAATCACAATGGAAAGCTCAACGCGATCGCTAGAGCCAGACATAGAAAAGATGAGATAATCTTAAGGTTAATCTTATTAAGGGAGAATTTGTGCAGATATTAAGTTAATGTAACAATCGCGCCTTCACTCTCTACCGCCGTAGAACTCACAGCACATAATCCATATTTTCCTGCAGCGATCCCCGTAGCGCGGATAGAAGCCGGAAAAATAGCGGCAAGTTCCCAAATTTCCCCTTGCAAGCGGTATAAACTCCAAGCGCGAATTTCTGCATTTCCTTGGGGTTGCCAAGAAAGCGTATTGCCATTAATACTAACTTTAGGAGATGAAGGTTTTTTCGCCAAGTGTCGGGATAGGGAGGGGACTAATGCGGGGCGATCGTACAGTCTATTCTTAAAGGCTTCATTGACATTTTGCATATTTTCCATTAAAGGTTTGACATGATAGAAAATATTCCCTAAAACATTTTTATTCTTTGACTCTCGTGTAATTTTCACTTGATTTTCAAACTCTTCCACCGACCAAGGAGAACTACTGGTAACGGTGCTGATCCGCGATAAATTATTGCCAATATAAAGATGCACATTTTGAGGATTATTTTCTGCCCACCACTGTAATAAAACCGGATAACTTTGCTTTGTTTGTTCGATTTTCCAATACAATTGCGGAGAGAGATAATCTACCCACCCTTCTGATAACCACTTGATCGGGTCCATATATAGGGCGTTAAATTGGTCTAATCCTGCAATACCGGGAGGTTTTCCAGGCTGATAAATACCAAAAGGGGCAATGCCGAATTTAAGCTGAGGTTTTGTGGCGCGAATACCTTCCGATAACCGTTTCACTATCCTATTAACATTTTCCCTGCGCCATGCACCAACATCGAGAGTACCGCCACTTTGTTGATAGCTCTCGTAAGTGACGCGATCGGGAAAATCCTGTCCCGTGATGGGATAGGGATAAAAATAATCATCAATGTGAACCCCGTCGATATTGTAGCGTCGGACGACATCGAGAATGACCTCATAGGTTTGATTCTGAACGATTTCCAAACCGGGATCCATCCAGCGATCGTCGCCATAACCATATACAGCTTCCGGGTGAAGGGCATCAAAATGAGGAGGCTTATTCGCTTCCGATTTACTGGTTTTGGCGCGGAAAGGATTAAACCAAGCGTGAACCTCAATATTGCGCTGATGTCCTTCCGTAACGAGGAATTCGAGGGGATCGTAAAAGGGTTCCGGGGGTCTGCCTTGAATGCCCGTTAGCCATACACTCCAAGGTTCTCGCGCTGAAGAATAAAGGGCATCTCCTTCGGGACGAACTTGAAAAATTACGGCGTTAAAATTAAGACTTTGTAGGCGATCGAGAATAGCACGTAATTCCTGTTGTTGTTCTTGGGCAGAAAGTCCTTGTTTGGAGGGAAAATTAACGTTCCAGACGGAGGTAATCCATGCACCGCGAAATTCTCTCTGATGGCTGAGAGTGGCGGTGGTTTGCGTGCTGGGGGGGTTAATCAGATAATCCGAAGCAATCTTCGGCATTTTCCCTGTTTGGGCGATCGCCTGATAAAGCAAAGCCGCAACTTCGGCGCGAGTGGCGGCTTTATTAGGTTGCAGTTGTTGGCGATCGGGATAATTGACCACCATTCCCGTAGCTGTAGCAGTAGTGATGGGGGCGATCGCGTAATTGGGAATTTCTGTCGCGTCTTGATAATAATCCCCAAGGGCAATCTTAGGTAAATTGGCAGTACTAATCTGCAAGCCATTCACCAAAGCCGTCAGAATTTGCGCCTTGCTAATCTCAACATGAGGACGAAACGTTTTATTGGGATATCCGGTTAAAAATCCCATTTGATAGGCTTTTTGGATGGCATTATTGGCCCAAAATCCCAAAGATAAATCGCCAAATTTGATGGCATCGCGCTGAAGGGGTAGATTGAATGAACCGGTGATTAAAGAGGCAAATTGAGCGCGGTTAACCGGTTGGTCGGGGCGAAAGGTCCCATCGGGAAAGCCGAGAATGATCTTCGCACTCGCCAGCGCGGTAATAAAAGGCTGCGCCCAATGTCCCTGAATATCAGGAAATTGAGAGGTATTGGCAGAATTGAAAGTGGCGATCGCCGGAGCAGTATTCAGAGGAGTTAGGGCGATCGCGTACTCCCCAGCCGGCACCCCCTCCACCTGCGCCGTTAACATTCCCCTTGCATCTACCGTTCCCGTCGTTTCAATCTTGGCCATTTACCCGCACCAATAATTTAATTTAAACTTAAGCCTTCGGACGAGGAAACTTAGAAGGAGAAGGAAAATACTTCACCGGCTCATTTTTCAAGGCTTCCCGCATAAAACCGCGCCAGATAGGAGCCGCATAGCCCCCTCCCGTCACACCTTTTCCCAAAGGTCGATAATTATCATTGCCAATCCAAACAGACACAGACAATTGCGGAACATAGCCCACAAACCAGACATCTCGTTCCGAAGTCGTCGTTCCCGTCTTACCCGCCGCCGGACGACCGATCGCCGCCCCTGGTGCGGTTCCTCCCCCCTCGAGAACCCCTTTCAGCACGCTCGTTAAAGAAGCCGTTGCCCAAGGATCGAGAACCAACCGAGGCTTAGGAGTATTATCCAGGAGAACATTACCGCTACTATCTGTAACCCGTGCAATAACCGTCGGCTTGGAATGCCAGCCATTACTAGCAAAAGTGGCATAAGCCCCCGCCATTTCCATCGGCGTAATGCCAATCGATCCCAAAGGCAAAGAAATCACCGGATCGAGAGGACTGCTAATACCCAAAGTGCGACAAACTTCAATCACATTATCAATCCCTACCGCTTGACCGATCTTCACCGCCGGAACATTGAGAGATTGAATTATCGCCGTGCGAAGACTAACGGAACCGGAAAAACTCCCACCGTAGTTTTGCGGTTCATAATAGGCAGAACCATCGCGATATTTAACCGGACTATCATTAATACTTGAATAGGGCGTGTATTTCCCACTGGCAAAAGCCGTGTAATAAACAAAAGGCTTAAAAGACGACCCTGGCTGACGCAGGGACTGAATGGCGCGGTTAAACTGACTTTCCTTATAGTTCACCCCTCCCACCATCGCCTTAACATAATGAGTGCGAGGATCGATCGCCACTAAAGCCACCTGATCCGCATATAAGCCGCGATTTTTTAAATTTTGGTGCGCTTGGGCGACATTTTCTTCCGCCATTTTTTGGAAGTTATAGTCTACGGTGGTTTGCACTCGCATTCCCCCTTTGAGTAGGGCATCTTCTCCAAAACGCTTTTGCAGTTCGGCAACCACAGCCTCCGTAATATAAGGCAGTTCGCTACTTTTCCAAGCTGTGGGCTGACTGATGAGCAGTTTGGCTTTCTTAGCCTCTTCCACTTCTTGTGCTGTAATCCAACCCAAATCCTTCATCCGTTGCAGCACTGCATATTGCCTCTGCTTCGTTTTTTTATAGTCAATAAAAGGGCTATAATCCTCCGGCGCTTGGATCAACCCAGCCATCACGGCGGATTCTGCCAAATTCAAATCCTTAGCGGATTTCCCAAAGTAACTCTGAGCGGCGGTTTCCGCGCCATAACTGTTATGACCCCAATAAATATTATTGAGGTACATTTCTAAAACTTGGTCTTTGGTAAAGATTTGTTCGACGCGAATCGCTAGAACCGCTTCTGCCAGTTTGCGGCTGACGGTGCGCTGTCTGGAGAGAAATAAGTTTTTGACTAGCTGCATGGTCACGGTAGAGCCTCCTTCTACCACTGCACCGCTTCGCCAGTTGACTAGTAAGGCGCGTCCGATGCTATTGGGATTAATCCCATCGTGTAAATAAAAATGGCTATCCTCAATCGCTAAAACCGCCCGTTTGAGGTTTGGGGAAATTTCGTCCAGCTTGACAACTTCCCGATTGTGTTCTCCGTGTAGACTATCGAGGATTTTGCCCTTGATATCATAGATATAGCTTGTTTCTGTCGGGACGAAGTTTCGCAGAACGCGAACGTCAGGGAGATTGCGAAAACTAATGGCCAGTCCAACCAATCCACCTGCTACAAGGGAACTGGAGAGCATGGTAATGCCCAGAATAGTCCCCCCAGCAGCTTTGGTCGTCCCAAGGACAAATTTGACCAAGGGCTTGCGATCGCTTTTCTTTGTGCTTTTTTGTCGAACGGTACCAGTCGCCACGATAATTCAACTACCTCACTCTAAAAATGTTCGATGCTCTATTCTGTGAAAAATGTTTGCAAAATAGGGAGCTAAGAGAACTGGGAAAAATAAAAACTACATTTTACAGGAAATAGTTTAGAGCGCATTGGCCAATCTCCCCCTCTAGAAACTTTAACATTCTTCCATCAAACTTCCATCAAAGGTTTCGTTACAATTCGTTACAATTCATTTTACCACACAGCGTAAAGCATCAGCAAATGTCTAAACTCGCACCGAATCGGTCACTAGCACGCGCTACAAACCCACAAATCCCAGTAAGGCGCGGGTTAAGGG
>NZ_JAYGHV010000025.1:0-20856 GCF_034932145.1 Spirulina sp. 06S082
TGCACAGAGAATGCCCAAAAATATACCAATGAGAAGGGCATTTCGCATAAATTCAAACCCTAACGGTTCGAGTAAAAAATTCAATATTTCTAACATTAATAATTGTTCAGGCAGCTAACTGACTATTTCCGCTACCATCGATAATTGATAATGGGTACTTGTTCATTGATGTCCCGTAAGCGCGTTTTAAATTTTCCGAGGTTAAAACTTCAGCGCGATCGCCAAATGCAATCATTTGCTGATTTAATAGTAAAATGCGATCGTAGTGTGCCAAACTTTCGCCGAGATCGTGACTGATAACTAAGAGCATTTTATCAGCCGCTTTTAACTCTGCAAAGACAGCAAACATAATCTCTTCCGTCTTTTGATCGACTCCTGCAAAAGGTTCATCAAAAAAGAATAAATCTGCTTCTTGTGCTAATGCCCTTGCTAAAAATACGCGCTGTTGTTGTCCCCCAGATAATTCCCCAATTTTATACTTTGCATATTTCTCCATTTCTACTCGTTCTAATGCTGCTTTTGCCTTCTCTTTAGCATAACGAGAAGGAGTGCGAAACCATCCCGTTTGTCGAGTGCGTCCCATCATCACCACATTCCCAACAGTAATGGGATAATCCCAATCAATATAGCTGCGTTGGGGAACATAGGCAACCTGTCGCAACTGCTGTTTTAAAGGGCGATCGCCAAACTTGACAATTCCTTGCGTAGTGGGAACCAGTCCTAAAATTGCCTTAACCAGAGTGCTTTTTCCGGCACCATTGGGACCGAGTAACGCAACAACCTGTCCCGGTTGCAGGCAAAAGGAGATATTGCGAACCGCTTCTACATCCCTGTATCCTGCGGCCAGATTGCAAACTTCAAGCATGAGAGATTGACAATGAGAATGACTTTCATTAGCATACTCGATCGCGAGGTAATTTGAGAATCATTCTCATACTAATTTTTCCGAGGTGGCGATCGCGCTTTAAATTTACCTTGACCTTATACCTACTGATTTAAAGCCTTGAGCATTTTTTGTAAATTGCCCAAAAAACCAGCTTTTTTCGGTTTTGTGGAGGAAGTTGCGTCGCTTTGCGAGTCTGTCTTACCCATGAGGATATTTTCCAGGCGATCGCCGGCTGGTTTTTGTGGTTCTTCCGCAATGAGTTGTAATCCTGCGGTTCCTTCTACCCAGACTTGCCAGAGAGAAGGATAAATGCGATAAATAGCACCTCCTTCAAAAGGCTTGAGAAAATAAGCCGTTTCTAAGGTACTCAGGAAACGCTCCCTTAACTGACGTGCAGCATAGCCGATCCCAATAGTGGCCACGCTTTCCAATTGGGGAATTAACATAATAACAGGGCGATCGCCAGCCAAATTGCACAATTTCTCCACATACTCAATTTCCACTGCGGAGGGACAAACCAATAAAAAAAGGCGATCGTCTGGAGAGATTTTGCGATCGATGGGAGTGAAGCGACTGCCGAGATCCGTTGTTTGAAATTCCTTTTCTCCCCAGTCCCGTTTTGCCAATGCAGCCGCACCTGAGTCGGGAAACATCACCTTTAGCCCTTCGCCATAGTCGGCAAATATTGTGGTAAATTCAAGGGCGATCGCCTGTGCTTGTAGGGCAATTTCCGGGATAGCCAAATCGACGATAATTCTACCACAGCCACAATCGAGGGCAGTTTGTACGGCTTCTTTGGCTTGGGCGATCGCGTCTTCTAAAGTGCTGGGGACCATTTTCCATCAACAATGAACAATGTTTAATTATCAATGGAGAGGGGCATCTGAGCAAAGAAAGCGATCGCTCATCTGCGCTGCTGAAACCAATATTGTAATTGTTCTCGACAAGGAGTTTCCAAGATTCCAGCAATAACAGATAAAGTGTGATGGGAACAAAGACTATCGGGAAGATTGAGAACAGTGCGAATAGTTCCGGTTTTGGGATCGTCCACCCCATAAACCAATAGACCCAATCTAGCTTGAAGGATAGCCCCTGCACACATGGGACAAGGTTCAAGAGTGACATAAAGGGTACAGGTTTCAAGATGCCAGCTTTGCCGGACTCTAGCAGCCTGACGCAGGGCTAAAACCTCTGCATGAGCCGTGGGGTCTCGATCGCGTTCCTTGCGGTTTGCTGCCTCAGCGATCGCCCTTCCGTGGCGATCGACAATCACTGCACCCACGGGAACATCCCCCGCTTCTCCCGCTTCCCTGGCCAATTCCAAAGCGCGAGACATCCATTCTCTATGGATGCGATAAATTTTTTCGTTTAATTCTAACGACATGATTAATTATCCTGATTTTCCGGAATCTCTGTACTGGTGCTGAAAAAAGTTTATTAATCACCTCGCATCCCCCCATAAGGATTTGCAACCATGATCGTTGATTCTAATCTACCGCTAATTAAGCCACTGCAAACGACGACCACGCCCCCCACAACAACCCCTTTTCAGTCCTATCTCACCAGTCTCCACGAAAAATATTTAAGCCTCAATGATGGGGCGATCGCCGACTATATTCCCGAATTGGCTGCGGCTAAACAAGAATGGTTTGGCATTTCTGTGGTGACAACGGCAGGGAAAATTTTTGAGGTGGGAGATAGCGATCGCCACTTCACCTTACAGTCAATTTCTAAGGCTTTGGTTTATGGCATGGCCTTAGAAGATTGCGGTCGAGAGATAGTTCGCAGTAAAGTAAGCATTAAATCCGCAGGAGAATCCGCCAATACCGTCGCCCTAGACGAACAAAGCAAACTTCCCTATAATCCGATGGTGAATGCTGGGGCGATCGCCGTGACGGATTTAATTAAAGGGAATAGCACCACAGACCGCCTCAATCGCATTTTGAAGAAATTTTATCTCTATACTGGGCGAGAAGTGAACATTAGTTTTCCCGTCTTTCTCTCGGAAAAATCAGCCGGACATCGACATCGCGCCCTCGCCCATCTTTTGCTCAATTATGGCGCGATCGGCGATCGTATTGAAGAAACCCTCGATCTCTATTTTCAACACTCTTCTATCCTTGTTAATGCCAAAGACTTAGCCGTTATCGGTGCAACTTTAGCCAATGGTGGTATTAACCCTATCACCAAAGAACGAGCGATCGACGAACGTTATGTCCGCGATGTTATGAGTATGATGATTGCTTGCGGTTTGGATGACTATTCAGGAGAATGGGCTTATGAGGTAGGGATTCCCGCTAAAAGTGGAGTCGGTGGCGGCATTTTAGCGGCTGTTCCCAGTAAATTGGGTATGGGGGTCTTTTCTCCTCTCCTCGATGCTACGGGAAATAGTATTCGCGGTATTGAGGTTTGCAAGGATCTCTCTCGCAAGTTTGGCCTGCACCTTTTCGATACCGTTAAAGCCGATAAAAATCTCAATGAATGGTTGGATAGTAACGAATCAGCCGATGGTTGGTAGAAGATTGCTTATCGATTTCGTTTGCGGAGAATATCGAGCAGTTTAGTAAACTCAGAAGGAAGAGGGGCGATCGCTTCAATGGGTTCTCCAGAAAGGGGATGTTCTAAACACAACCGATGCGCGTGTAGGGCTTGACCGGACAAATTAACCCCCAGCGATCGCCGAGAACCGTAAGTAATATCCCCGATAAGGGGGTGACCAAAATGAGCGCTATGAACCCGTATTTGATGCGTGCGACCGGTTTCCAAGCGAAATTGCATGAGGGTATAATTGCCCAATCGTTCCAGAACTTGCCAGTGGGTGATCGCATTTCGTCCCCCTTGTTCGATGGGAACCACCGCCATTTTTTTGCGATCGCCTAAATGACGACCAACGGGGGCATCTATTTTGCCTGCCGTCGTTTTAGGGGTACCGTAAATAATACCGAGATATTCCCGACGGGCAGTTTTGCTTTGAATTTGTTTTTGGAGATGTTGTAGGGCAAAATCAGTTTTAGCCACGACGATCGCCCCTGTTGTATCTTTATCCAAGCGATGAACGATTCCAGGACGTTCTATACCCCCAATCCCCGCGAGATCGTGACAGTGATGTAAAAGGGCATTAACCAACGTGCCGCTATAATGACCGGGAGCCGGATGAACGACCATTCCCGCCGATTTATTGACAATAATAATTGTGGTATCTTCGTAGAGAATATCAAGGGGAATATCCTCGGGTTTTAGGGTTAAAGAAGGCTCAGGATCGGGTAGGTTTAAGGCGATCGTGTCACCGCAAGAGACCAAGGTTTTTTTGGTCGTGCAAATTTCTCCATTCAGATGAACTTGACCCCCTTCAATCAGCTTTTGTAAGCGCGATCGGGTCATATCGGGTAATTGATTCGCCAACCAACGATCCAACCGTTCTTTATCCTGTGTGACGCGGAAATCCATCTGAACTTATACCGATCTTAAATAAATTTATATTTAGTTAAACTTTACAATACTGGGATATTGATGAAGATCGCTTGCAAAGACGATTACTATCAAAATTTATACCGATCGCACTCACCGATTTTATACGTAGGCGATCGTATCGCAATCCGTAAAAATACGGGATAAACGGTATAGAAAGTAACAAAACAAAAAAATGTTTCTCGAAGCCATGCCCATTCAATTGCAACTCATTCCTGGTGCAGTCGCAGAAATCCATGCCTCCACAGCAGAAACAGGAGTTCTTACTTTAGCCGATCGCTATGGTTTGATGGCTGCCGTCATGGATGAATCTCTAACTGAAGAAGAACGAAGAACCATCGATCGCTTACTGAAAGCCGTTCAGCGCGGGCAAGTTAAGTTACATTAACTTTTATTTTTCTGTCTTGACTTGCGCCGTTTTTTCTTCGCCTTCCATTTGGGGAGTAATGTTTTTATGCCATTGCGTTTGATTCGTTTGTAAGTCGAACCCGTCCAGTCTGCAAGAGAATGACTCATAGATCCCAATTCCAAACCGAAGAATAAGGCGATCGCTTCTCCAGAATATTGTTGCAATTTTTGTAGACAGATTTGCCAAAAATTTTGCCAGTTCCAAGGAAATCCCCAAACCAGTTGCGCGATCGTAACACCAAACACTCCAATTACACTCGCGATGACGAATAAATACAATAACCGCAATATCGTTCCGATCAATAAACCGTGAGAGAGTTGAGAACGATGACTTAGAGCTTTTTGATAAGGAATCCAAATCCAACGCAACCATCCCCATCGCTTAAACTGAACGGAGTAAATATCAAGATCGGGGCCGAACATCAAACCACTAAAGAGAAAACCCGCCGCAGCAAGCAAGGTTAGCTCTCCACTCCGAGTTAACAAGAAGGTGAGAAGAACTAGCCAAGGCAGACACCAGAGGGTAATGCGATCGTGAATTCGACCGGAAGGCATTTTTACTTTTTGGGAAATAATGTGTTATCATTAACAATACATGGTGACGGGCGGTTAGCTCAGTTGGTAGAGCGCCTGCCTTACAAGCAGGATGTCACTGGTTCGAGCCCAGTACCGCCCATTCTCTACAATCCCCTCCTCGTAAGGCTTTCAGCTCTCTCTACGCTTCTTTTTGCTCTAAATTTCCCATTCTACTCCCAGATCGTCTTTTAGGAGTTGGTTAAATTCGGCGATCGCCTCTTCTGTCACATCGTCTCCCAACGCCGCGACCAGTTCTTGCAGATTTTTTTGCAACAGACCGTTAGGGGCGATCGCTTCTGGGATAAAAATCATCCTGCCATTAATAATTTCTCGCACTTCCTCAAACTCGACACGGGATTGCCCTTGGGAATTTTTACCAAGTTGATAGAGTTGCGATCGCGGAGAAGAAAGTAAAAACTTATCTTGGGGAGAAAAAATATATCTGACTATTTGCTCCGGTTCTTGCTCTATTTCTGGTTGCAAAATAGCCTCTAATTGCCATTTCTCACCATTGAAAATTGCTCTTTTCTCCTCGGGAATATCGGGAGGTTTAACGGTTGTGGCATTAGCGGGAATCAAAAAAGAGCCTGGTTCTAAGGGATTGATATCTGCATCTGATTCGCCAATATATTCTTTTTCTGGGTTGTAGTTATAGATTTTCATTAGTATTTAATTATGGGTAGTAGACTGATATTTTTTCCTCTCGTCTCTGAAGATGTTCTGGGGTTTCCATTTCCATCATCTATGGGTTCTCTAATTTGACTGGGAGGTGTTAAATTATCAACCAAGGCATTACTGCTACCTCCTGCAGCACTCATAATGATAGCGGAACCTCCCCCAGAAATCTTGTTAACGAACCGATGGTGATGCCCTTGGAAGCTATCTAATTGATAGCTTCCAAACTCACGATTGATGTCTAATCCTCGCCCATCATCAAACCCTCTAACAAAAACGCCTCTGAGGTCGGGAAGATTGAAAGTAGTTGAGCCATTCCCCACTCCATAAATTGTGCCGATCGCCGCAAATAAATCGGCATAAAGCACGCGATCGAGTTCTGCTCCGTTGGCTTTGAGCCATCCATTCGGCGCGGTTTGTCCTGAATAGAAAAAAGTTGCTCCTGGTGGGACTGGTTCTACAAGCGCGATCGCCTCTTGCACCTTCTGGTCCACCAGCGCTTCGATATTGGGAGAGGAGAGATCGAGAATTTCCATCCTTTAGTTTGAGTAAAAAAATCAATTATACTTCAAGATGATTAATCAATCAATTATCTCAGAACAATGCAAACAATCACGCCTCACAAAACAAAACCTCATGCTTTTAAGGTCAATACCTCGCGATCGCAAATGGAATTAGAGTTTAAACCTCTCATCGATCGCTACGGTCTGGAGGGGAATTTTGTTTTGTTGCACTGGCAGGCAATGCCCAAAAAGCAATTCCCTGCACAAGAGGAATTCAGGATTTACGGTGCTTACGATAGTGCCACCGACACTTATCATTCCTTTCAATCCCAACAATGGGAGCCAGCGATCGCAGAATTTGATGTTGTGCAGTTAGATGAAAGTTTATTTTTCTCCAAGCCCGTCGCCTGTTGCCTGTTTAAGGATTGTCGTTTAAAGATATCGGGCCAACTCTACTCTTTAGAACCTAACACCCCTCTGGAGGCGCATTCAGGCACAGCCGGGGACCCTCCCTCCCTTCCTCGTCAAACTGGGTTATTACCGCCCGAATCGGACGAAATGAAGCAAAAGCAACGGGTTTCTTCCGACCACCCGTCGTAATTCTTGGAGCCGTTGGAGGTATCGCACTGAGTGCGGCGATCGCATTGAGTGCGGATAGGGCATACTCCTCACGGGCAAAATGCCCTCCAGTCCACGATGTTTTAGTCTTGCCATTATCATTATATTTCCAATCTAAGCGACCAAAAGCAATGCTACCTCGATGTAGTACGATTGGGTAAATATCGCGGCAAAAATCCAAACCTTCGCGAGGATTAAAGACGTGCATTCTTACAGTTTTAGATTTACTTGAATATTTCGTTCCTTCCTCAATAAAAAGAATTTCCATTTGGCTTTCTAAGGATTGAGCCGGGAAGCGATCGCTGTAAACTAAAACAACATTATTACAAGGGTCATCATTATCTTGATTATTCAACAATTCCATTGCTGAAGCTAATTGAATAATTGTGTTATGAATGCCGTCCAGCCCTAAGCCAGAGAAGGGAAAATTATACTCGTTTCCTTGTTTGTTCTGGACAGTAATTGAACCGTTGTAGGCTTTTTTTAGATATTTATCTATTCTCGCTATTATGATGTTGGTCATTTGCATCTGACCTGATACTAGAGCATCTCTGGCGCTAGATATTTCTTGTATAGTTATATTTCTGCTATTATCTATGCTAATATTAAAAGCCTGCATTAGCTCTATTTTTGATGATTCTATTTTATTTAAAATAGGAGTTAAATCAAGGTTGATATTATCAATATTACGATTAATATCTTCACAGCATTCTCTGAGACGATCTCTTATATAAATAAACCTGTCTTGTATTAATTGAGTAATGGTTTCTCTGTTATAGATAAAGTTATTGATTATATCTGCTTGATAAGCTATTTGTAATTCTCTAATTTGATTGATTCTTGCAAAGATAGGTTCGTAGTCTATCTTTACTTCAGCACCGTCAATGTTAACATCTATATTATCTATATTATTTTTAATAGTATTCAGTTCAATACCTATCTGAGATTTTAAATTTTCTATTTCTATTTTTATAGAATTTACAATATCATCATTGCAAGGGCAGCTAAGTAAAATGTCTATACTATTTTTGATATTATTAATTACACCAGAAATATTTGTTAAGGTTGACTGTAAACTTGTAATTTTAATACTAAGATTATTTATATCTGTTGATATATTACTTATTTTTTTAATTAATTCTAACTCGAGATTATTTATTTGTGCTGTTAAGTCTATTTTTATACTTTCAATATCTATCTTTAATTCATTTTTTGCTAAATTAATTTCTATACTATTATCATTTTTAATTTTATCATAATCTATTTCGATGTTTAAATTATCTATTGCAGTAAATAAATTATCGCATTCTTCTGTATCAGTATTATCTTCATCATCTATAAACTCTTCACATTCTGTATACTGTTCAAGGATAGATAAGCAGTCTTGTAGCAGTAGTTTGTTACTTTCGTTGATTATCATTCCCTCCCGATCTTCAGGCACCTTACCGCAAGGAAACAAGGTTAGACCGCCAAAAGGATACGCCTCTAATTCCCCAAATCTACTAGACTCTTTGGCTAAGGTATCTAGGCGATCTTTAGCACTTTTAATATTATCTTTTAGGCTTTGTACTTGACCGTTGGTGAATGCTTTATCTGACATTGTTTTTAGTCGTCAACAATATTTTGGATCGTTACAACTCGATTATGAATAATAGCTAATTGCTGTGTTATTGATGACAGTGATATTTCTAGGGCATCAAGTCTTGTATTTAGATCGGCTTGTTTGTTCATTATTATAGTTTGATTTTCAATTAAAACATTTTGATTTTCTGTTAAGATATCTATTTTATCAATTAAATCATTCTGATTTTCACTAATAGTATTTGACACATCTTTGATGTCATACTGTGTACTCATTACTTGTTTTTGAAAAGCAAAAAGCCACCATTTCAAATTAAAGTTCTCTATTTGACCTGTAGATATATTTTCAAAACTTATATTTGTTAATTGCTCATATAATGTACCTGTCATTTGTTTTTGAAAAGCAAAAAGCCACCATTTTAAATCAAATGATTCTGTTTCTCCTGTACTTTTATTTTCAAAACTTATATTTAAAAGTTGTTCGTATATTATATACATTACCTGTTTTTGAAAAGCGAACAACCAAGTTGATAAATTAAAAACGTCATCCTCATCTTCTGTAAGAGATACATTACGAAACCTTACATTCATATTTTCAACTATAGCCGATGTCTGACTTAATATCTTATTGTTACTATCTGACATTAAACTTAACTCATCTAGTATATCTTGGCTATTAATAGTATTACTATATTGATTGTTAACAGAAATTACAGAGCTATCATCATTAATTGTTCTGTTTTTACCTATATTATCTATTAATTTTCTTGCTCCTTCATCTTTTAAATTAATAGCTGTAGATGGTATGTCATCCGGAGGATTTTCTGTTGCATCTAAATTAATGCCATGATTTAAAAATGCGCTATTAGTATAAGTAGGCACAATACCTTTAAGAACAAAATGAGAAAATATAAAATTTTTAAATAAAGGATTACGAAAATCTTGAGAATAAGATATACAAGGTGCTTTACCACCTCCGTCTATATAATATAAAACGACCTCGTGACCGCCTCCTGTAGGTAGTTGAGAAAAAGAGTTTAACAAGTTATTTAAAAAAGATAATATATTATTATTTATTATTACTAAATCTTTTACTTTATTATTTTGTAATGCTGAATTTAAAGAAAATATAGCATGATTACAATTGTTAGTAGCATTATAGTATTTATTATATTGCACTATTTGCTTTGCTCTAATAATTAAAGTATTGCCGAATTGTTGTCTAATTTGTGTAAGTTCAGAATTTGCATCCTTTATACTACCACCTTTTTGTACTTCATAGGCATGAATAGTAGGATGATTATCATCTTTTAATGCAAAATTCATTACATTTTGTCCTGCTGTTTTGAGGCTAGTTAATGAGCTAATCCATTGATTGATAGTACCTTCGCTGTAATATGCTGACATGATTAAGAATAAACTCGTGAATATTTATCGTAAAGTTTCTCTGCTACTTCACAGCAGTTGATACAGCAGACTTTACCCTGTTCATTTTTACATTCTATCTCCCCTTTAGCACATCCACATTCCCCTTTTTTGTAGGTTAATAACCTAGCCTTATTAGGGTATTTTACTGTAAATTTGATATTACTATCTATTGTGCTAATAATTTCTAGTTTATTTTCATCCTGTAAATTGTTGATATGAAATGGTGCTTTCCAAATCTTTCTCCCAACATTAATTGATTTACATACTTTAACTTTAGGTAAATGTTTTAATTCAGGAAAAGGTGTATTGCCGCCATCACCTCCTCCGCTTCCATCATCACCGTCGTTATTATTAGATGTACAAGCATTATGAGGAATTCTAAAAGTTCCTGCTACTGATGTTGTTTTATAATGTTTATAAGTATACATTACATTACCTGTATTAGGGTCTATGCTATACCAACTTTGTAATACAGCAGGTTCACTTATAGATACATGGTCATTATTTTTAGAACCATATAAAAAATATGGTCTACTTGTTACGCCAGCAGGTATAAACGCATCTTCTCTCAATGCGTTTGGTAAAGGTGCAAAACTTAACCCTGAATTATCATAACTACTACCTTCTAAGTCTTGAACACCATCTATATAAGATTCATATTTCCAAGACCATTTGCTTTCGGTATGAACCATTAAATACATAGTATTATCAATACAAATAGTACTGAGTGGTTGCTGAAAATATTTTCTTTCATATTCAATATATCTACCATTAACTTGTTGACTATAGGAATAATCGTCATATAAGATTCTAGGAAAATATATAAGAGTATAATAACCGTCTTCTGGTTCATCAAAAGGGTTTATTATACCATCACCACTTCCTCCATTATTACCAGAGCCATTATTTGAATTACCAAAAATAAAAAAAGTAAATTCAAAAAACTGACCGCCCTTTTTACCTTTACAGCATTTATGTTTTTTCATTCTACCTACTCCCCAACCTGATTAAATTCTCTAGTATGAACTAGGATTGGATTGCCCGATCGCGAGATAGCTTTGACTTGTCCTTGCCAGTTAGTGTCAATTATTGCCTTTCCTGCTGGCAAAGCTAGAGCATAAGCTGTCAGGGTTGGATCGTGTTGGAAATCTATCAGTAAAATTTCACCTTCTGTATCGTGAAAAATAACAAATTTTTTTCTGTTAGTTGCATTGAAAGGCAAGATAATTGAAGGAATATTCTCCACTAAAACATCTATTTTTGAAGCATTGTTAATAGGGGACTCCAGAGAATTAATTATTCTCTGATTCTGTAGATAAGTAGGTGGTGGGATATATTGACTCATCTAATCCTCCCTCAGATATTCTCTAACAATGGGTTGAACTCCATTAGCTGCTGCAAATATTTCGCCTTGCCATTGGTCGATTAAAACTTTACCTCCTGGTTCTAAAAAGAAAGAGTTATTATTCGCTGTGGGCGCAAATCCATTGCCAATTAATACAGGTTCTGTTAAGGATGGATTAACAATTTCTACTAATCCTCTAACCGCCGCGCCGAGCGCCGCCGGAAGTAGCAATTGCGGCGCACCAACACCCACTAGCAAAGGAACGGCGATCGAAATCAATTTATTGAGCAGAGAACCTGCTATTTGAAGATTAATTTTATTGTTGATTTCGTCTAGTTTAGCTTGACAAGAACAACCCGCTTTGATGACATATACCGCGACAGGGATGGAGTCAGAAGCAATAATTGCTAATTTACAATCATATCCTGCTGCTTGAATTTCTCCAGGGATAAACCAAATAGAGAAAGTATCGATTATTTTATTTCGTTCTCCTATTAGGCTCACCCGTCTATTCTGTCCACTGGGGAGATAAATTTGTAGATGGGCATCAATTTCGACTTCTCCCGAGATTGAGGGCGCTTCCATGTAGAGAAAGCTGCCATCTTGAAAGGGATCGGTTAGGTTCTCTGAGATGGTTTGCAGAGTGCCATCATAGATTTTTACTCGTTCTGCCATAGCTAATTAAGATAATCTTTAAATTCTCCTTGATACCGAATGCACGCCACGCGATCTAAAGCAGCTATTTCCTGTTGTTGTTGTTTGTGCCGAGGATCGTCTCCTCGTGCAGGGATGGCAATTTTAAAAATCCCCCTATCTTCTGTTAATTGCGCCTCAGAATGTCTTAAAAAGTCATTTTGGGTGGGCAATATCTTGGCTGTAGTTAAAACCTCAAAATCGTTAAAAATAGGAGTAATTGGAGTTAGTTCAAATCCCGTATTATCCCGATAAACTCGTTGTGCTTTGATGATTTGATTACCATCATCACGAGTGTATCTGAATTTTACATTTCGATAATATCGATTGGGCATTATTCCTGATAATAAGGATTTTTGGCGACAAATAGAGAGCGTCGGCGCTGCAAGCCAATTAGCTGTCCTCGCCTCAGCATGGTTCTGACTTGCGATCGCGAGCAAAAGTTTAACTCGCAATATTTCCTGACGGAAATATATTCAACCCCTGTAGGACTGCCAAGGGTACAGAAAAAAGTGCTTTTCCAACCATAGGGAGAACTTTTGTGCCTACTACTTCTGTGCATTGTGTCCAAAATACTATTTCGTCACAACTTTTTTTAAAGATTGAACTTTTAATCATGTTAGCATGATATCTATGACAAAATCATCAATGAGACAAAAAAATCATGGCTAACATTACCCCTCAACAACTTTTCCCAAACGCAGAAAATAAAGCGCTCGGTGAAGCTGTAACCGCCGAATCTCTTGTTCTTCCTTTGTCCGATCTGCCTGCTGTAAGTCCGGCTGAGGCAGACATTGCGGCAGGGAATGGCAGTGAGGTTTTACGGGGAATCCTAGAGCAATCCTTCTCTCAAGTCACTGCACTGGCACCCGAAGCCAAGCCAACTAAAATGACGATCGCCAAAAGCAACCCCCAGGGAATCGGGACCAACACGATGCGGACCACGTTCACCGTTGCTTTCGATCTGACAATCGATCCCACCTTGCTTGCTCCTGTTGCGGAATAATTCCTCCCCCAACTATCAACAACACTCAATTTCAAGGAGGATTTAGTTAAATGGCACAATCTTTACGCGCTGTCTGGGACACCAGCAGCGCTCAATACACGAACGATCGCGGACAAACTGAAAACCTGATCTCTCACATTTATTTACCCGAGGACTTAACTGTTGCTCAGTTAACCTCGTTTATTAATGCCATGCAAGGGCGCGTTTCTCCAGACGCGATTCCTTGTGCGCTGCGAGGGGAAGGAAAACCTCGATATGTTGAGTTTGTCCGCCAATCCGGTCACGTTCTTAAATGCCCTGTGTACTTGCGAAACGATTTGATCGATACGGTAAAAGCCGGGCGTGACGTACTAAACGGAGCAAACGCTAACAATCGAGTAGTTTGTATTCGTCTGGTAGGTGAGCATTACGCTAATATTTACGATGACTTGGTGACAAGTGCCGCCGCCCCTGTGGCTATTCCAGAAGTTAAGCCCCCTGCTGGTGCGGGTAAGACTCGGATTATGTACTCGGCAACGATGATGGAATATAAGGCAGATAGCACGCCAGTGTACGCTGCTAATGCGATAATGCCCTTCCGAATGGTTACGGACACTTACGATTCTGCTCCTTCTAATTTTGCCCCGGTCGATGATTGTTTGGGGAATACTGATATCTTGAATTGCGGGTCTAAACAGGTCCGAACCTCGCGGCGATATACGCCCTCTTTTCTGACAAATAATGCAGCTTTACCCAAGCAGAGTTTAACTGTTCCTGTTGCGAGTAATGTTCCGGCAGAAATTGTTGATTGCGGACAAAACCTAGCGAATCTTGCTCATGTCATTTGTCTAGAATACATGGGTGAAAGTAATCCCAGATTAGACAGGTCTATTACCTAATGCCTCGTTATTTTGCGACTCAATACGATACCGATATGGGCTACTCGTTTTATGGCGTAGCTCTGTCGGCTATCACTTCAGTAACAGTCCCTAATGGCAAAAAGACTGAGGATTTTCTGCCTCAGAATCTTCTCGGTCTTTATCAGTATTGGAGTTCCGGAACGACTACTTGCAGCACATCTGGAGTATTTTTGCGCTATGTCTATATTGTCTCGATAGACGGAGGCGAACACAAAATAGAGATTCCGATTAATGGGTTCGATTCGCGTTGGCAAACCATGATTGATGCTTACAAGAATGATTCTTCTATCCTTAGTTTCAGGATTGGAGGTGAGAGGATTAAAGAGAGCAAACTTGCTGTGATTTTAAATAAGTAGATGAATCCATTTGATTTTATTTTAAGTGAATATGGTGCGGAGATGGCGATCGCGTTTGCGGGCATCTTCGGCAGTGTTATCGGCTATTTCACGTCCCGACAGAAGCAAAACAATCAATTCATCCTTGAAGCATTGCGCGAGGTCAATATTGAGAATCAAGGGGATAAGGAGTATTTGGTAAATAGACTAAAAGAGAAAGAAGCGGAGAATGATGAATTAAAATTAATACATATTGAATGCGAGAAAAATCGCGGTTTACAAGAGGTTGAAGTTCAAGGCTTAAAAAATGAAATAGATATTCTTTCATCTTTTATAGATAAGCCGGAGATGCTTAAAAAATTATTATTGGATAGCAAAAGACGGCGACGTAAACTTTTTAAGCATATCCTTATTGATGATATTTTGGCTAAGGTTCAGTCTATTCCCGATCGCCAGCCCGATCGCCAGCAGGAGGATAAGTCATGATTGCTTTTGCACTGGGTTTAGTAGTGGGCTTAACTCTCGCTTTTCTGCTCTATGTTTGGATTCTCTATCAAAGCCCGATTCCTCCAAGTTAGGCGATCGCCATTGAGCATTTTCCATTCAAGCAGTAAAATGACTCTCAAATACACTGAAAAGGAGAGTCATGAAAAACGTTTTTATTCAAGCGATGGGGGTTGGAGCGGCTGTCTATATCGCCTTGCTGCTGCTCGATCTGATTTTAACAAATGTCTTGCGCTTCCTGCAAACGTTTGCCTCTTGGTACCAAATCTCTGGGGTTCGTTATGCTGGTTGGGCTGCTGGTGGGGCTTTTGCTCTCTATTTGCTCTTTGCGGCGGTTTTCAGTAGTCGAGAGGAGTAAAAACCATGACTTCTCAATCCTCATATTGAGGAGTCATAGCCACAAACTCCTAATAGCCTTTAGATTTTTTAATTCAGGGGAGTACAAGCCACGCGATCGCCATCTGCGATAATGTTCGCTCCATAAGTTCAATTTTTCTTTTTCTCGCTCAACTAAAACCATTCCCAAGCGCTTACAGTCTTCTTCGGAAACTATCTTTTTTTTGACCTCTAAGTAAGGTGGATCGTAGTAACGGTAAAGAATTCTGATAATAAAAACGCCCTTCTCTTTTTCGTCAATAATTCTCCCAAACGCACTTTTAGGCTGTGGATCGAGATTTTCTAAAAACGTTGCAAGAACCCAGTCACCTTGTTTAAAAGGCATAGCTTGTCTCCATCGCGAAAATATACTTTTACAAGAACTTGACAGAAAAGATGATAGAAGTGAAAGTATCTTACCTTTGTTTTGAAAGGCTTCTTTTTTGACAACAAGACAAATACAAATGGAACAAAAGGCTATTAAAAATGTCAGGAAAGACATAAGATGATATTTTAATCTATACTCAAAATTAGTACGATATAGATTTTACCGCACGCGATCGCCATTGAGGGAGCGCTACCACACATATCTTGTTACATTAAGATTATAAAGTTACCATGTTCGATCCCGACATCTTCGCTTTGACAAATCATATCTCTTCAGTAGTTCGAGAACAAGGATATTTAGTTGGGATGACATCAAGGACTCTTAATACAGACTGCTTTAATCTCAAGATTGCACGTTCTCCTCTTAACTGGATAGTCGATCTAACTGTTTGTAATGATGTGTTAGCTGGTTTTATTTGGCATTCTCTGAAAAACTTAACTTTCAGTCAGGCTATTGAACTTAATATAAAAGTAGGGAGTAAGATAATTATCCCCTCCCTACAATTAAAGTTGTCAAAGCCAAGAACACCAATGCCAAAGACTATTCTAACAAATTTATTTGACTACCAGAAAGAACTCCAAGATAAAAAGGGCGCTATTTTTGGGGTTTGCCTTGTCCAAGACAAAAATCTGGCTGTCTCTCCTGAAGCTACTAAACTCATGGGAGTTAGCGAATGTGAATTGCTTTCTCGTGACCTTCGCCTTTACTGGTACAAAAAGGATATTGCCTATAATCCCGCAATTATTGCTAAGTCTGAGCGACCAAAGGCACTAAAGGAATTTATCCAAACCTTAAAGCAACAGAGTGTTTTAGATAACCATTCTTATCAGGGATGGAAGGATGATATCTGGGGGACGTGGACAGCTAACATCAAAGTTCGCGAAATCGCACCTTTCCATCTTGTTCGTGAGCATGAAGCGTTAGAGTTTGTTCCCGCAGGTTAATTCATTCGACAAACGGATTGATTCTTCTTCTGGCGAACGTCCGGTGATGTTCGCCAATCCATTAGCCAGAAAGTGAATTATTGATTTGTCATACGCATCAAACTCTTCGATGTTCTGTTTGCCTTCAATAAGGGCGATTATTGTTGTTTCGTAATCACTGGGAAGTCCACACAGACTGGAAAATCTTTGTGGTGTAATCTCCTTTGTCTTTAAAACGTGATTGATATATTCAAGATTAAGCATCTTTTTCCTTGCACCCACTACATTTGAGTTTTTTTGTATTAGCGCCTTGAGCTTTTCAACATTAGCGCTAAGTTCGTTTGCAATTACCTCTATTGTATCTGTGTCTTCACTCCCCCCACCCACCCTTTTGCCTCCTTCCTCACTCACAATTCCCAAAACTTCCATTGTTTCCGCTTTTGTTGCTTTGAGTTTTGAAAGTATTTCCATCAAAGAATCTGCTGTCGGAACAGACCTCTTTAAATTGTGATAACGGCTTTTGTTTAAGCCATATTCTCTCATAAAAGCGTTGAGTCCACTCTTGCCACGTTTTTTGTCAATAAATTCGTAGGTGCGCCTACAAATTGGATGAGGGAAGTCTCCTGTTGTAGTAACTGTCATTGTCAGATTTAATTTAAACCACTCTACAAGAATACGCCATAATCTTTTGTCATAACTCTTGCAAAAAAAATCCTTTTGGTTTAAATTAAAACCACAATCTAGTCCAAGATTCTTTTGATCGCCCCTCCCGAAAGTGCAAACCCCAACCCAAAGACTTCACCGATACCTCGAATACACAGCGATCGCCAAACAGATCGAGAAACTCGAAAAGAAGCAAGAGGACATTCTCTTTGAGATCGCCAGAGAAGCAAACCTACCCCTCTGCCTGTGCGATCGCGACGGAGAAAAGCGACTGAGGATGAATTGGCGCTCAACCACCCGCCGCCATGTCCGTCACATTCGCCAAATCTACCCCCACCTATTCAAAAGTTAAAAACATGGAACAATTGACCCCTTTCAACATAGAACAAGCCCTTGACGACATCGAGGCGATCGCGAAACAGAGAAACGAATCACTGCGATCGCTCGATGAAACCCTCATCAAGATACACGAAGACCTTGAGCCAGCATTGGTAGCCGCTACTGGCAGATTCAAAACCACTCATCTCCAACTCTTACGTGATGAAATCGACGGTTGCACCCTCAAAGAATTCGGATATCTTGGCATGAAATCAGAAGCACTCTCTCTAAAAAGAGTCCATAGCTCCTTCACCTACCAAGATGTTCTAGTAAAAGTTTTCATCGATCGCGATCGCTTGGGAGAATTTTGGCGAATTACCCTCGACAGCGATCGCGATCGATATTGCGATCGCGGAGAACTACAAGAGACACTCCTACAAACATTTGCTCAGATTCGCCTTAACGCCCTTTCTAACAAGGAAAAATGAACATTAAAGACACAGTTACTGCTCTTCTTAATAAGCCAAAAGTCCAGAAATGGTTAGAGGAAAAAGAACCAAAAAAGATCGTCGGGGAAACTTGTAGTGAGGATAACTGCCCCCTAGCCAATTATTTTCAATCACGGGGATACTACTCCGTTGTCAGCCACGAAAAGGTAGTTCTTTCCGAGTCAGAGGAGGATTATCAAAATGATTCTATTTTGGCGGAATTAACTCTCCCTCACTGGGCTGCAAAATTTGTAGACGATGTTGACAACACTGGGGTTAATGGGGGAGTTACTTTCCTTGACGCAAAGATTGCCTTAGAACTTTTAGAGGAATCCCGGTAACACTCCGATTATTAGTTATGGGCAGACCCTCAAAGTGGAACAACAAACCGACCGACTCCGTTCGCGTTCCCGAAAAATTCATTCCCCAACTCCTTGAGCTCGCTCGGTTCTTGGATGGACAACCCGATCGCGAGGGTTTTGTACAAAACCCCGATCCCCTCCATCACTGCCTTTTTGAGATTTCATCAAGGGGAGAGCAAGCCGAAATTAGCGAGATATTTTCCTTCCCCGAGTCCTTATGGGATGAAGCCGATCGCATTGTCGATCGCGCTCTGGAGAATGAACTCAAAAATCTTTCAGAGCGAGAACTTCAGCAATTTATCGTTTTATTTTCCGAAAGGATATTTAAACCATGAAAATTACAAGCATCCGTTACGGACACACCCATAATACCGGCAACTTTGAAAGCGATCGTCTCGATCTAGACGCTCAACTGGACAATGAAGATAATCTAGACGAGAGCTATCAGGAATTGCGAAAACTGGTGCGATCGCTGTTAGGTGCCGATCTAAAAGACGAGATTAGAGACCTAGAAAAAGAAATCTGGGAATTAAGAGCAGAAGAGGCTTCTATGCAATCGACCTTGTTAGAAGCAAACAAGCAATTAGAGGTTATTAATATGGAAATATCGAGGAAAGAAACTGTCCTCGATCCTATCGCAATTAGTACAGAAAATGAGGAAAAAGATTATGACGACGTTCCTTATTAATTTACACCAATGAGCAACAACATTCGGCGCTCTAGTCGTTGGCGAGAAGATGCAAGAGAAAGGATTGAAAAAGTTATCAAACTTTATCTCAACGCCAACCCAAAACGACCCGTAAATATCAAGGCATTGAAAAAAGAAATCTCCAATGCTTACCCGTTCGGAGCAAGAAAATATTATCCTTATCGAGTTTGGCTTTCTGAGGTCAAGAATTGCCTTGAATACTATGAAATGGTCCGCTTTGACCCCAAGCAGCCAGCAAGATTGAAAACCTTTGGCCCACTAAAAGGTAAGCCTAAAAAATCACCCCCACCCCCACCAGGTCAACTTAGCTTATTTAACAACGATGACTAAAAAACAGTTTTTGTCTTTGGCTAAATACCTAAAACTCGGCAAAACAGGAGTCCTTCCCTTTGAAAAAGATGGTTTTATGAATGTCCACACAAGTCGCTTTAAATGCGAAAGATTAATTCAGTTAGTGGAGATATTCAAACCGAATCTAAAAGAAAAAGCAGCCATCCGACATGGAGAGTCCTGCTCTTCAATGCTTATCCCCGTTACTTTTTTTGATGATGAAACAGACAATTAACGTCTCCCCCTTCTTTTATCAACAAATAGTAGAGAAATGCCACAAAGAACAACCCAAATAACAGAAGTTTATGCGCCTTACTGGGACTTAACTTTGAACAAGAAACAATACCGACAGGTTTCAGGATATCTGAGCGATCGCTTCTTACTTGTCTCAAAAACAGATTCAGCAATGAATGGACACATCCTGCACATCGACTCCGGAGTAGTTGTTCGCCTCGATCCCACATTGAGCGAGCAAGAGAAAACCAAACTTACCGAATTAATCAACACAATCTCTCATCTTTTCCCTAAGTCTTGGGAAGAGGCTGAGTCTTGGGGTTGCAATCTTGGTGGATCGGACACTGCAAGGCCTTTTCAACAAAAATTAGACCTCTTGAGAGAGTCTATAACAGATTTCTTTGCAGATAATAGTTATTAGGAAAAATAAACAATGGTTTACTTACAAGAACGATACGGACGAGATGCTAAAGCAGAGGAAGATCGATACCAACTTCCTCCTCAGAACGTAGAGAGTGAAGAGGCAATTCTCGGAGGCTGCCTCCTCGATCCGGGATGCTACGATCGCATCAAAGACTTAATCACAACCCCAGAAATGTTTTATATTCGCTCTCACCAGACGATCTGGAGAGCGATAGCGGCACTTGGTAAAAAAGGAAATCCTACCGATTTGATGTCCGTAACCAGCGATTTAAAGGATCGCGGGAAGTTAGATGACATTGGAGGTATTAGCAAAATGGCTCATTTGGTAGAGACCACTGTTTCTGCTGTTAACGCTGACCATTACGCCAAACTCATCTCAACAAAATATCACCAAAGGCGATTGATTCATGTAGGGCATGAATTCATCGAATGGGGGTACGAGGCAAAAGTTCGCTCCGAGAACATTTCCAGTTTGTTTGAACGAGTGCGATCGCGCATTGAAGAGATAACCGAATTTTCGGCAGGAGAATCACCCCTTGAAAGAGAAAGAGCGAGATTTGAAAGCAAACTTAAAGAGGTTGAAAATATTGTTTTAAATATCGAAGAAATCGCTTTTAGGGATGAACTTTTGGATAAATTAGGAAAAAAATATGGAACGACAGGAGAAAAACTAATTGCCCGTTACTACAAAAGTTTAATTGGCAGTAAAAATGGAAAT
>NZ_JAYGHV010000026.1:0-19799 GCF_034932145.1 Spirulina sp. 06S082
AATATTCTTTCTCTTACCTCTGGTCTTTCTTCATTTCTCATCGCCTCTTGTAAATTTTTCTTTTCTTCTGGCGATAAACAGTTCTTGGCTGGCATTTTTTCTCTTTTCTCCAAATCTACTATCCTTAGTATATGTCACTTAGCCGCGTTTTAGCTTACTGTTTGGGTGACGGGACGACAGGGGATTGTCTTGCTGGTGAAGGCAACAGGGTGAGTCGGGGTGAGTCAGTCATGCTAAAACCATTAAAATATAAAAATGCCCTCAGTGAGATTCGATGATAGTGAAATCAAATATACCAACTTTAACCCTAGTAGTAGCGCTATCCCTTGCTGCTCCTGCATTCGGACATTCCGGCAGAACCAACAGTAAGGGATGCCATCAAGACAGCAGCACGGGCAATTCTCGGGTGCATCTCAAATTTGTAAAAACATCACGTGGGCAAAAATAGCTCTAAGAAAAAGTACCATTGAGGTAAGCACAGCGTAGAGAGAGGATTTTTAGCGTGTTCTTCTAGCTTTTCTTTTTCTTTTGGACTCGGGAAAATTACTAAGAAATATCGATCGCCAAAGGTAAAGCGGCATGAACAAAAGATAAAAGCGGTCCGGTTTGTTCGGTTCCATTTACGGCGAGGTCGCTGTGACAGAGATAGAGTTTTTCGTCTACCCGTGCCAATAAATCCCGCAAAACTCGTTCTAAGCGTTCTTTATCCATCTCTATATTGTCTTCTGGCATCCAAGGAAACCCCGACCAATCTTTGAGAAAGAGAGGAGAAGCAAATAAATTGGTAGAACCCCCCAGTTGCCACAGATTTGAGCCTACATCTAGCCAAAAATGCCAGCGATGGGAACGATGCAGCGATCGGTATTGAAAGATGGTGGCAAGGGTAATCGCGTTGGGTTCGATCGCCCCCCAAGGTCTAGCAGGACGAGCATTTGCGGTAATGGTACCTCGGCGCAGGAGTTGAATGAATTGGGCAATGGTATCGGTTTGCGATCGCCCTTGGGGTTCGTTTTGGCGCAGTCGGCGATCGGTTTCCCAAAAATGTCTGGCGGTTTCCATTAATTCTCGCAGGGCGGCCAGTTGGGGATAGGTTAAATTACTACCATTCCACAAAAAGTCTTTCATGGCGCGATCTAAAAGGGCGCGCGGGGTTTGTTGGCGGGCTTTGGCTGCTTCGATCCAATGGCGAATGCCCTCATAAGCGGTCATGGCGCGATGTCCGAGGCGATCCCAACGCGGATAGGTTTCTCCCGGTTTGAGGTGAGGATGGTCGATATGGAGATAGTAGCAGCGATCGGCGAGAATTCCCGCCCGGACGGGATCGATATCGGCAATAAAACGTCCGTCCCTGTCTTCTTCTTTATCTTCCCAACGCCGACTTAAGATAACTAGCATTTCCCCTACGGCCTCCCGATCTAACAAACGCCCTAAGCCGTCGTAAACGAGGGGGAGGAGGGTGAGAAGGGCGCGGACGAGGGGGGAACTAATGAGGGGTCGCTGTTCGTTGAGGGGTTCAATTTCGATGCCTCGTTGAGTGAGGATTTCGATTAGGGTGTAGCGGGCGATCGCGTCTAAACCGGGGGCGATAATGGCAATTTCTCGGGGTTCAATCTGTTTTTGTTGGATGGTATCGATAATAAATTCGGCGGTTTGACGCAATAAGGCTGCCCGAGAAATAGCTTGAAGGAGGGACACCGATGGGGGCAAACTGGGGAGGATGACGGGTTCGATCGCCAATTGAATCGCAATATCTGCCAGTTCTTCCGAGAGTCCCGAAGGCTGCTTTAATTCTTCTATCGTGTCGCAGCGATCGCTCAATTGGGACAGATAATTGGGGTCAGCATTGAGTCCCAATCTTGATTTCCCGTTGGGATTATAGGTGAAGGCGGCAAAAATACCCTCATCGAGGAAAAAAGTAAATAAATCTTTAGCAATGGCGGGATAATCGTCCGTATCGTCGGCGAAAATAGCTTGAAATCTGCGCCGCAGGTGTTTTTGGTAAATGGGATCGTCCAATAAATAGCGCCAGTAGAGTTCGTAAATAATGCCATAACTCAACAGTCCTCGTTCTAAGCACCACTGTCGCCATTGCAGTAATAATTTTCCCCGTAATTCGCTGGTTTGAGGTAATTTTTCCCACTCGGGTTCTGTATATCCCAGTTTTAACAGTTCGGGAATATCTTCGCAAGGAATACCGCTTGCCCCTGCGAGTTGCAATAGGTCTAAGGTTTGGCGAATGAATTTATATTCAGTTGTACCAACGGTTTGTAAGTTTTCCCGATCTAATGCCGATCGCCAGAGTTGGGTGGCCAATTCTTGTTCGGTTTCGGGACGCAACCGCAAGGGAAACTGTGCTTTTAGGTTTAAGCGTTGGAAGAGTAGCGGCCAAAATAAGGTGACTTCATCGGCAATAAAACCGAGGGGAGTTTTAGCAACGAGGGGATAACTGCCAGCGACTTCCCCCGCAAGGCGATCGGCTAAAGTACGACGGTTATTATCGTTGGCTGCAAAAATGAGAATGGCTGGAGTAATCGGCTGCAATTTCTCTTTGGGTAACAGGGGAGAATGTTTTTCTTGCAACCACTGCTTAAATTCTTGAACGAGACGAGTTGTTTTGCCACTGCGAGTTGTACCGACGATCCAAAGAGACATTTTTGAGATGGGTAATAGGTAATCGGTAATTGGTAATTGAGAACGGAATAATGGCGGTTGAGTTTGCTACCATACCACGTACAGCTTGTGGTTAGTCTTGTTTATCTTCTTGAGAAGAGAAATTGCAACATCATGAAATTTAAAAATATCATTCGCAATTCTAAGCGATGGTACTATGGTACTCCAGAACGCGCTCTTGATGAAGCCTATCGTGCAGCATTGAAAATTGAAGCGGTGGAAAACGACCATTTTCAAGGACAAAAGGTTTGTGCGGAAACTTGCGATCGCAGCGATCGCGTCTTGGCGTTATTTGAAAAGGAAGTCAAAAAATATTTAAAAAAAGCAAAGATTCGCTTGGCTGAATTTAATGCTACCCGAGACTGGCTCAACGATCCCGATGAATCCAGCCTATCCTATGCCGATTTGACTTCAATAGAACGTTCCTCAATTATTCTCGAAAAACTCGATTTTATTGATAAAGTTATTTCTAAATATGAAGCCCCTCAGCGATTGTCACCGGAGAAATTATCTGTTTCTTTAGTTGCAGCTAAAGAGATGAAACAACTCTCTCCCAAAAAATCAGAGTCTCGCAGTTTAACTAAACAAAAATTTGATAGTCAAAATCTAATTGAATCTATCGATATTGACAATAACAAAAACAATCTAGAAAGTGCAGTTAATAAAAGGGGAGTCGTTCCGCGATCGATTTTAAGTACTCTGAACCGAATTAAACGCGAAATTGGACCGAATGCAGAGGAATCCGAAGAAGAAGTCGTCGATAAATTTCGTCAAGATCGCAATCGAACTTCTCTTTCAATTAAGTTTTTATTACTTTTAATTATTATACCATTATTAACTCATCAATTAACAAAAACTTTTATTTTTAAGCCCGCGATCGCCCATAATTTCTTCAATCAACAAAATGAGGTTGTTTTTCTAAATAAAGATTTGCAAGACGAGGCTTTTGAAGAATTGGAAGAGTATGAAAGAACCTTAAAATTCAGCCGATTTTTAAAAATATCCCCCGAATTAAATCAAGAAGAAATCGAGGAAAAATTAAATTTAAAAGTTGAAGAATTAGCAGATAAATATCGCGATCGCGGTGCCGATGCCGTCGCGAATATTTTTGCCGATCTCGCTTCCGTCATTGCTTTTGGTTGGGTGATTTTTATCAGTCAGGAGGAAGTTAAAATACTTAAAGGTTTTATTGATGAATTAGTCTATGGGTTAAGCGATTCAGCCAAAGCATTCTTAATTATTCTTTTTACTGATATGTTTGTAGGATTCCACTCTCCTCACGGTTGGGAAGTAATTTTATCGGGAATCACGCGCCATTTTGGTTTGCCAGAAAGTCACGACTTTGACTTTCTCTTTATTGCCACATTTCCCGTCATTCTCGATACGGTTTTAAAGTACTGGATATTTCGTTATTTAAACCGAATTTCTCCTTCTGCTGTTGCGACTTATAAAACTATGAATGAATAGTTTTAAAAATATTAGAGAATTTTAATTTTGGCGATCGCCCAGTCACCTTGGGGTTCATCATTTTGCAGTCTTTCTCGCAAACAAGCAGCGCGATCGCGGATGCTTAAATGTTCTCTTTTGGCAATGGTTTCAGCGCGATCGGCAAAGGCGATCGCCTCCTGAATATCCCCTTCTGCTTCCGCCAATTTTGCCATCTCTAATAAAACTTTCGCCATTGCATCGGTGCGGCTAATTTCTTGACAAAGTTGCAAACAAAGTTGATAGTAAATTTTGGCTTGTTCTCCCTCTCCTTTGAGAAAATGCCAAAGTCCTAAATTCATAAGAGGATCGGCTTGATAATAGCGATATTGCGGGTATTTTTGCGAGATAAGGCGATATTTTTCCAGAGAGAGGGAAAGTTCTTGCTGACTTTTTTTCCAATTATTAAATTTTAAATAGATTTCACCCATACAATCGTGTAATTCTGCTTCTTGTAATGCCCATTTTACATCCGTCTCAAATAAATGTTGGTGGGCTTGAACTATTTCCTGCGATCGCTGATAATAGGCAAGAGCTTCCGATAATTTTCCTTGAGAATAATGCAATACTCCTAAATAGCGAATGAGTTTACTTTGCTCTCTTGTATTATTGATTTTTTGGTATTTTTCGATTCCTTCCTGAAAGTAGGCTTGAGAGGTTTTATAATATTTCCATTCCATTGAAATCCAGCCCATTTCTGCTAATAATTGTGCTGTAATCGCCAAATTTTGTAAGGTTTTCGCACATTTTAGGACAATATTACCGCAGAGAAAATAATCATTCCAGTATCCTCGTTCCCATAAGTCAGTGCTAACTTTTTCCCAGATTTCATAAAGGAGTTGCAAGGTGCGATCCTCTGCTGCTGAGGTTTGGCGATCGCCTTCTTCTCTCTCAGACAAACACAGTCTTTCGCATTGTTTCAAAATGCTATAAATATTTTTGCGTTCTTCCAGGATAGTAATATTAGTATTCATAGATTTTAATCATTAGATAATGTCGCCATCGAGATCGATATTAAATTTATATTTGGCAATATTTTCGATATCTTTTAAGGAAGGTTGCCAGCGATCGACTAAGTTGCTGCGAATACTATTTCTCACCCAAGGATGAAGACTATAGCGCCAATTTCCCAAACAATCTTTCTGATTTTCTAGTAAGTACCAACGGCGCAATTCTGTCAAAGCTGAAGGTAAATTTGTTTCCTCCACTTTCCCCACTTGAGAGATTTCTTCTCCTAAAATTCCTGCATCCATTTGTCCCATATAGCGTAAAATATTCCGAGATGATGGGTTAATTTGCTGCCATGCTGTATTCAGGCAAAATTTATAAAAAGTTTCTACTCGTCCTTTAGCTTGTTTAAGTTCCTCTAAAACGGGGTCGAGAGTGCGATCGTGGAGGACTCTACCGACGATAAAATGTAAGGCTAAAGGGGCACCACAAGACAGTTCGTAAATCGTGTGAAGTTGTTCGCGATCGGCTTCAAGTAGTGCAGGAATATTTTGATAGTTAGCTTCATCTCGCAAAAGTTCGCAACACCAATGCTCTTCCAGTCCTTGGATCGGTAACAATTTCACATAAGGAGGATTAGTTTGCAGGCGACTGGTGAGGAGGGCGCGACTAGGATTTAATATTTTAGTCAGTTTAGCGAGAATACTATCTACATCGGCAGTTTCGGCATTATCGAGGATAATTAAATATTTTTCTTCGCGGAGATGCTGTCTGACGCGATCGCTGGGACAATTGAGTTGAATGGCGAGTTGATGGAGAAATTGCCGCGAGTCCAAAATATCCGAGTCTGTTTCTGCACTGATGCGATCGCCTACTAATTCCGTTTGTCTGGCTGTCACCCAAAGCACATTAGCAAAAAGATGTCGTTTTAGAGTGGCTCGGGCAATTTGTCGTGCTGCTTCAGTTTTACCATATCCCCCAGGGCCACTTAAAGAGAGAATAGAAAGTTCTTGAGGGTCTGTGAGAGCATTAAGCACTTCTTGGATGAGGCGATCGCGTCCCCAGACTTTACGACAGCGTTTATCGGGGATGTAATTGAGTTTAGGGAGATTTTTGGGCGTTGCAATGGGAAGGTATTCTGGTGCCGCTACATCTTGCCAGTCTAAGGCGATCGCCTGACAAATCGCTTCAAAGTTATCGCGTCGGATGGGGGTTTGTCTCTGCCAAAATCGCTTCAGGGTAGTTTGAGAAACTTGCGCTTGTTCGCACCAAATCGAGGCATATTTATCCCATTTTCTCATCTTTCTAGCGCGATCGACGATTTCCAGTCCTTCGGTAGATGCTTTAACAGATGACATAGTAGTGACTCGGCTTAGACTCGCTTTATTTTACATTATTCTCTGCCTCGATTTTTAAAGATTTCCAGCAATCTGGCCAAAACTGACCCTTACTGGTGGTCTTTTGGGAGAATCGATTTGCGTCATCCTGAAGGGCAGACCTGAGATTTTTTTATGATTCGCGCTGGAGACTGCATAAAAATCCTCCAATTCTCCAGAGAAAGAAATAGGTAGTAAGGAAACTGATCATGGACGCATCTTTTTTAGACGAGACTTCGGTTTTAGGGGCGAGTTCCCCCAGTCAACTTGGCTTAGAACCCCCCAATACAATGATTCCGGCTGCAGCGCAAGATCGCTCCACATTAGCAGGAACTAGCTTACCGGGACTGGAGACGGGGTTAGAATTGGCATCGGAGTATGTGGAAACGACAAATAATTTTCTGCCCAACTTTACGGGTGGAGATTTAAGCAAATTATCGACTGTCACCTTGAAAACATCAGCGACAACTAACGATACAGATGGTGTCTATGATGCGTTAACAGGTCAGATTTATAAAGCCGATGAATTGGTCGGGGAGAATGATAGCCAGGTCATTTCTAGCGTCTCTCTCACAGAATCGATTTCCCCGAAACCTGTATTTAATGAAGGTGTCTTTACGGTGGGAAAAAGTGGAGAGGTGGGAATTGATTTCCTGTTTGATGGGGGTAAATACAAAGGAGAATTGGCAATTTTCAGTTTGGAGGGAATGGAGAAGTTTGAACTCGATTCCAAGGATTTTATCCAAGAAGCCGCAAATCGCGCATTGAGCAATTCAAAACGAGGTTATGTGGTGATTTCCGATCGCACTGAAGGGGCAAAATTTACGGGGGCTTTAGGGGAGAAAAAAAGTTGGAATGAGGGAGAATATCTGGGTGTTAAGTCTTTCTCGATGGATTCAGGCGATCGCTTTGGGGTGATGTTGATTCCCAATGGAACAGTGGCAAAAGTAGCCAAAAAACCGGCGATCGGTGGCGCACAAAGCCCCCTCTTTTCTCTAGGAACATCAAAATCCAAGGATGGATTGCACGGGGGACAAATTGCTGATGTGACGGGGGATGGTAATACTTTTGTTTTTGAAGATGTTCGTCCGGATCATCAATGGTTCGATCGCGATTACAATGACTTCATTTTCCAAATCCGAGGGGCAACGGGGAAAGCCGTTCAATTAGATGATGCGATCGATCCTCAGAAAGATTGGCTCGGGGAAGATTTAGCGAAAGAATTGATTGAGTATGCCAAAACTTACACGAGGTTGGAGGCGATCGCCGATCGACCTTTGGTGGGAGTTATCGATACGGGATTTAGCGGCAATAATCCCGATCTGGATTACACCAATATTACTTTAGGAACAGATTTTATTGATGGAGACAACAATCCGCTATTGAATGCAGGAGAAGGGAACGAACACGGCACCCACGTTCTGGGAATTATTGCGGCGGAACGGGATAATGGGATCGGTATTGATGGTATTGATGACGATGCGCCTTTGTGGGTGGGTCGTGCTATTGGTTCGGGTCAATGGGCTGCATCTTTGGTTGAGTTCGTTAATGCAGCGAAGGAGTCAGGACAGCCGAATGCGGTGGTTAATTTGAGTTTGGATTTAACGCAAGTGAATGCCGATGGCACGGTGACGACTCGTTATGAGTTTACCCCAGAGGAACGGGGCGCGATCGAATATGCCAGGCAAAATGGCGTTTTGATTGTTGCTGCTGCGGGGAATGATGGTGGTGTGATATCGGTGTTGGGTCAGGCTTCCCAGGAGTTTGATAATATTATTACCGTTGGCTCGGTCAATCAGACCGATGAAGCGTTTGAGCGATCGCCGTATTCCAGTTACGGTCGCGGTTTGGATATTGTCGCCGATGGAGGAACGATAGAGAATGGAGTTCTCTCGACGGTTGGGGATGGTATCGGTACGATGTCGGGGACTTCGGTAGCGACGGCGAAGGTTACGGGGGCAATATCGCAAGTTTGGGCGGCTAATCCAAATTTGAGTTACCGTCAGGTTATCGCGTTGTTAAAGAAGACCGCAACGGATTTAAACGTACCGGGATGGGATAGCGAAACAGGTGCGGGTTTGCTGAATATGGCTGCTGCTATCAATTTAGCTAAGGTGACGCAAGGGGAAGTTTACGATCCTGATGTATTGTTAAGTCCGGATAGTTGGAGCGGTGAAGGCATTTCTACTCCTAAAGAGCGCCCTGTAGAATTAGCTTATGCAGAGTCATCTGGTCGTAATTTTTACCAAGGATATCTTCATGATGGAAATCCTTACGATATGATTACAATTCACCCCGATCGCGATGTCGATTTGCAGTTTTCGATTGATACCTCTCAAGCAACAGCAACACTTTATCGAGTTCAAAACGGTAAATTAGAATTCGTCAAGAGTGCTACACCTCACCCAACTGCTTCGGTTGACTACGCTAAACTCGACCTTGATGAAGATGTATCCTACAGGCTCAAAATTGCTCGAAAGGGATCGAGTGATGTAGATGCTTACACAGTGGTACTAAATTTTGACGAGCAAAATCCAAAGACATCCAATTCAACAACAACTTGGGTTTCGCAAGAACGTTCTTCCACTGGCGGAAATGGAGGAGGTGGAGATGATAATGATTTTGATACAGCACGAGATTTAGGAACATTAACAGACCTGAAGACAATTTCCGATTGGGTTGGTGATAGTGACAATGAGGATTTTTTCAAATTCACACTCAGTGAAACAACTACGTTGAATCTTCTGTTGGACGGGATGACAGGTGATGCAGATCTGCGATTGTACGATTCTAATCAGGACAGGATGGAAAAATCAAATAACAAGAAGAATGCTCCTGATTCTATTGTCGTGGAAAATCTAAACGCTGGAACTTATTATGCTCAAGTTCAGCGTCGCTCTGGTGATGAGACAGATTATGATTTAACCTTTTCTATTCCATCAACTTCAATCGATCTTTCTTCATTAAAAGGAGTTCCTTCAGATTCAGGTGATTTTGTACGGATTTTAGAAAGTAGTAATGGAGTCAAAACTTACTACTATCAGAATGGGCATTTAGTCGTTCAGCCCAATGAAAATGAAGGTGCATGGTATCAATATGGTTCAGGAAATTCTAACGGTAATTCTCCAACAACGATTCCTAAATCTATTGAAATTGATGAATCAAAGGACTGGAAAACAGAAGTATTTACGTGGAATTCTATTGATGGACAGCCAACCAATATTCATCAAAACCTACAAAATCGTGAGGGTTTGAATTTGATTGGTACGATTAATTTGGGTTCTAATCAACGGACTTTTTCATGGGGTGAAACTCGCAATGGATTGGAAATTGAATCTACAACGGGTGGATTAGTAGATCGCAATGGTGTTTATCAAAATTTACCATCCGATAACTTCTTGATGAAGGCTTACACGAAAACTAATTTCACGAAGGGTATTGAATATGAATTCATGGCTCGTGGGGATGATGGTTATCAAATTTGGGCAAAACATCTTGAAAGTGGTGAATGGGAGGCAATTACACCAGAGAATGAATGGCAAAATAATCGTAGTGCAAAGACCCACGATTTTACTCCTGAGAATTCTGGTGAATATTATGTCGTTAACTACTACTACGAAAATCAAGGTGATGCAGGTTTTGGCATGAATTGGAAAGCATCAACGGGTCGTCTGGATGAGTTATTAGCGAAAGATCGCTTAACGACTCAGGAAATCAAAGAGTTCCGTAGTTTGATTGAACAACAGGTTACCGATCCTCAGCAGAAGGGGGACTTGTACGAAGAGCTACAAGGTAAAGTTGAATATCGTAGTCAGCGTGATAATCAAGCTACTTATTCAGATGGCACATTTATAGAAACTCGGGGTGGTCAGTTGTGTAGTTTAACTTCTTTGGCGATGGCTTTATCTTATCTTGGAGTTTCAATAGATGACTATGAAGGAGTTGAGGCTTTGGAATTAACTTCTGACACTCAATTTGAAGATGCTCTTAACCAATTTCGAGTCGAGGAAAATCTAGGAAACTATATTGCTATGAGAAGCTGGCTTCCTAATGCTATGCCAAAATTTAATGTCGAAACAGATTTATATAACAACAGTCTTGGGATAAAGGATCGCTCATGGTACGAGACGGAAGTTCAGCAAAAATTGCGTGATGGTCAGTCTGTGATCATTAGCACTAATGGTCATATTGTTCGATTACAAGCCATCACAGAAGATGGAATCATTGTCGATGATCCATATGGTCGTTCCTACCTAACAGGTTCAAGTGGCATAGAGTGGAGTCATTTGAATCATTTCCGTACATATGATACGGCTGGCGAAGATACACTATGGACTTGGAATGACTTAGCAAATTACAAAATGGCTTGGATTGCTTCTCTCAGAAAAGTTTGAGGACATTCACCCCGACCCCAAGCCCATAAACAACAACTCAAATGATCGCACCTCCTCATCCCCAGAAATGCGATCGCTTTTTTGGTTTCTGAAAGAATGCGATCGCGCCTTTCCTCAAAAATTGGTCATCATTGGGATAGAGTAGCGGAGAGTACAATAATGCCAAGCGCGATCGCGCTTTAACGCCAGCATTTGCAGAAAAGCGATCGCTTTAACCCAAATGTGGTAACATTAAATTGAGTGTAAATTTAATGCAATCCCCATCATGCTCAACCTGAGTCGCGATATTCAATCTCTATCTAACTTCAAACGCAATACATCTGAATTTATCGAACAGATGAAACAAACAGGAAACCCAATTGTATTAACCGTGAACGGTAAAGCAGAATTAATCGTTCAAGATGCAGTTTCTTATCAAAAGCTGCTAGATATGATGGAATACCTAGAAGCAATTACAGGCATTAAAGAAGGATTAGAAGACGTTAATGCCGGACGAACTCGCTCCTTAGAAGACTTTCAACAAGAAATGCAGCAAAAACATGGTATTTCAAGTTCGGATTGCTAGAAAGGCAGAAATTGAGATTGAAATGGCTTACGAATGGCTAAAAAAACGGAATGCCAACACAGCCGATCGTTGGTTTCGGGGATTAATGAACAAACTAGCAACACTCTAAGAAAAACCGCAAAGATGTTCTTTCGCAATTGAAAATGAGGTCTTTCCGGAAGAAGTACGACAACTGCTCTATGGCAAACGAAAAAATGCGTACCGGATTTTATTTGTAATTCGAGACGATACAGTTTATATCATTCACGTTCGTCACAGCAAACAAGCACCTCTAACGACTGAAGATTGGGAAGAGGAGTTATAAATTAATATCGATCGCCTTTCTTTTCCCCAGAAAGGCGATCGCGTTTTTGGTAAAATAATAGGAGAGGAAAATGTTTTGCGATCGCAAGTTAAAATGAGCGGAATTGACCGTTCGCTTACCCTCGAATGAGGCGATCGCACATCCAACAGTCAAATATTAAGAAATATCCTCATCTGATTCAAATAGATTTTCTAAATCTCTCGATCCATGTACGACTCGCAGAAAGAGTGATAATGTAGCGATTCATAAAAAGATTGATAACGACCGCTCTCTATTCTTGCGTGGATAAATTCGAGATGTTCGGGTTTGAATTGAATATTCATCGATTTATCGATTTATAAATACTCTCATTCTAACACAATATTTGCGATCGCCCCTCCCAACCCGAGCGATCGCATCTCTCGATCCCAGAAAGGCGATCGCTTTTTTAGGGATACAAGGTAATATAGAGCTATAATAACCTAGAATCTCATCTGCTTTTTAAAAGCAATGTCAGCTAAAGATATCTTTCATAATATAGTGCGAACTGCCTTAGAAAAAGATGGATGGATCATTACAAAAGATCCTCTATTTTTGAAATTGACTCAACAGTTTAAGATTAATATAGACCTTGGTGCTGAAAAGTTACTCGCCGCAGAAACAGAAACCCGCAAAATAGCAGTGGAAATTAAAAGTTTTGTGGGTCTATCAGCAGTTTCCGAGTTTCATACAGCGATTGGTCAATTTCTCAATTATCGGGTAGCATTAGAACAGTTAGAACCGGAACGAAAGCTGTACTTAGCCGTACCTACGGATATTTATCAAGATTTTTTTAGCGATTCGTTTGTACAGGCTGTTTTAGAACGGTATCAGATCGACGTAATGGTATTTCATGTTCAGAAACAGGAGATAACCTTATGGAAGGATTAAATTATCGCGATTTGGTTGAAAAAGTTATCAATCAACACGCTGGTGAACAATCTGAAGAAGACAAGGAAACTACAGAAATTGTTTTCGATCGCGATCGCGATCGCTATCTATTATTGAATGTGGGATGGCATGATGAAGAACGAATGTATGGATGTCCAATTCACATTGATATTAAAGAGGGAAAGATTTGGATTCAGCGCGATTTTACAGAAGAAGGATTAGCCAATCAGTTAATAGAATTGGGTGTTCCCAAAACCGATATCGTTTTGGGATTTAGAGCGCCTTACGTGCGTCAATTTACCGGATTTGCGATCGCTTAAGTTCTTATGAGAAAACAGAAAAAATTCACAGAACTCCTTGAAAAACTCGGAAAAGTTTCTCAAGAAGAAGCTGAAGTCATTTTAAAAAAACGAGAACAAGTCGATCCCGATGATGGTTTAACCCAAGATATAATAACCCATTTTCAACAACGCATTCAGGAGTACAAAAGTTGATTAGTGGGGACAAGAAGTGCAAGAGAAGATCAAAACTCTTCTCCTGGTTCGAGAATGCGTTGGAATAAATACCCCGTTCCTCGTGCAGTGAGAATCAATTCCGGATTGCTGGGATCGTCCTCTAATTTAGCCCGCAAGCGCGAGATATGCACGTCCACGACCCGCGTATCCACATGACGTTCGGGAGTATAACCCCAAACTTCTTGCAAAATCTCCGATCGCGAGAAGGCTTCCCCAGAACGACTGACCAACAATTCTAATAAACTAAACTCCATCCCCGTCAAGCGGATGCGTTCGTCTCCCTTGTAAACTTGTCTTTTATTGGTATCGATGCGAATCGAACCGACTTGAATGACACCAGAACTGGGGATCCCAGAAACGCCATTTTTATCGACTCGTCGCAGGACAGAACGAATTCTCGCTTCTAACTCCTTGGGAGAAAAGGGTTTGACTACATAATCATCTGCCCCCAATTCTAGCCCCGTAATGCGATCGGCTACATCCCCCAAAGCCGTTAGCATGATGATGGGAATATCGGATTCCTTGCGTAACTCCTGACAGACCCCATACCCGTCAAGTTTGGGCATCATGACATCCAAAACCACTAAATCGGGTTCAGTATTGCGGAAGGTTTCGATCGCCTCTTCTCCGTCCGCAGCCGTGACGACATCATAGCCAATCATGGAGAGGCGCGTTTCTAAAATACGACGAATGCTGGCTTCGTCATCAACAACAAGAATTTTTTCTTTATGAGTTTCCAAGGAATTAGGACTCCTTCTAAATCGCGAATTGAGTTTATTTAAGAGTTAAGACTTAATGCGCCAGGCGCTATTTTCCGCCTAACTTGTCTTTATAGAATATCCCCTATTGGCAAATTTCAGACCATAAGCCCTCAATTTTAACATTGGCTTTGGGAGTTTTTAAGATTTGCTTAAGTATTAAGATTTGTTTTATTTTTCAAATTTGATTGCAGGAAATCTGAGTACGGTTAAATGGTGATATAAACTCCGAACTTCTATTTGCCATGGCCAAGGCGAAAACAATTTATGTTTGTAACGAATGCGGTGCGGACTCACCTCAATGGTTGGGGAAATGCCCCAATTGCAGCATTTATGGTTCTCTCGAGGAACAAGTCATACCGTCGGGAAATACCAATAAAAGAACGGGATGGCAGTCTTCACCCCATCCTGGAAGCAAAAAAGGAGTCTCGGAACCGCGATCGTCAAAGCGATTTTCGGAAATCTCTGATGCTGGGAAAATGCGATTTCCTTCGGGTTATGGGGAGTTCGATCGCGTTTTGGGGGGAGGTCTGGTACCGGGGGCGTTAATTTTAATCGGGGGAGATCCGGGGATTGGGAAGTCAACACTTCTGCTGCAAACCGCCCATCAATTAGCACAAGAGAGAATTATTCTTTATGTGAGTGCTGAGGAGTCGGGACAACAGGTTAAACTGCGGGCATCTCGGTTAGGAGTGGGCATGGCAGATATCCCCGAAACTGAACAGATCGAGTCTAACGGCCATGGGCAGAAACCGCAGGGAGATACGGCAGAGGAAAACCTGTATGTTTTACCCGAGACGGATTTAGAGGAGATTATTAGAGAGCTAGAATCACTTAGGCCTTCTGCGGCGATTATTGATAGTATTCAAACCCTTTATTTTTCTTCTCTCTCTTCTGCGCCTGGTTCTGTGGCACAGGTGCGGGAGTGTACGTCGGCATTAATGCAGGTGGCGAAACGGGAGAATATTACCCTGTTAATTGTCGGTCACGTCACCAAGGAAGGGGCGATCGCGGGTCCGAGGGTTTTGGAACATTTGGTGGATACGGTGTTGTATTTTGAAGGCGATCGCTATGCCTCCCATCGCTTATTGCGATCGGTGAAGAATCGTTTCGGGGCAACTCACGAAATCGGTATTTTTGAGATGGTGGAACGCGGTTTACAGGAAGTAGCGAACCCCTCGGAGTTATTTTTGGGCAATCGGGAAGAATCGGCACCGGGGACGGCAACGGTGGTGGCTTGTGAGGGGACAAGACCGATCTTGTTAGAGTTACAGGCTTTAGTGAGTCCCACTAGCTACACCTCACCTCGGCGATCGACGACGGGAGTCGATTATAGTCGCCTGCAACAAATTTTGGCGGTATTGGAAAAGCGGGTGGGGGTGCCTTTATCGAAATTGGATGCTTATGTGGCTTCGGCTGGGGGGTTAGTGGTGGCGGAACCGGCTGTAGATTTGGGTATTGCGATCGCCGTGGTAGCCAGTTTCCGCGATCGCATTGTCGATCGCCGCACGGTATTAATTGGAGAGGTGGGTTTGGGGGGACAAGTGCGGTTAGTATCGCAAATGGAATTGCGATTGAAGGAGGCCGCGAAATTGGGATTTAAGCGAGCAATTGTACCCCAAGGACAGGCCTATGCTGACGATCTGGGGCTGGATATCATTCCGGTGAATAAGGTGATCGATGCGATCGTGGCTGCAATTCCTCCTCAACCGCGCTTTGGTAGTATGCCTGATCCTGATGAGGAGGAAGATTTTGAAGAAACCTAAATTATCGATCAATAGGTTCAATTGAAAAGGCGATCGCGCTTTATTTTGGAGAGAAAAAATAAATAATCCGAAAATTGGCAAAAATGTGCGAGATAATGATCGAGGCTTGTCGAGATTAGGAAAGGACTTTCATGGGAAAACTAGCACTGCTGAGTGTTTCTGATAAAACTGGAATTGTTGAATTTGCCCGTCAGTTGGTTGACGAGTTTGATTTTGAACTCCTCAGCAGTGGAGGCACCGCTAAGGTTATTCAAGATGCAGGAATTCCTGTTACTAAAGTTAGCGACTATACGCGATCGCCGGAAATTTTGGGGGGAAGGGTGAAAACGCTGCATCCTCGCATTCACGGGGGAATTTTAGCCCGTCGAGATATTCCCCAAGATTTGCAGGAATTAGAAGCTAATGATATTCGCCCTTTTGATTTAGTTGTGGTGAATCTTTACCCTTTTGAAGCAACCATTGCTCAAGCCAATGTTACTGTTGCAGAAGCGATTGAAAAGATTGATATTGGCGGTCCGACATTACTGCGGGCGGCGGCGAAAAACTATGCACATTTAACGGTTTTATGCAACGGCGATCGCTACGAAGATTATCTACAAGAACTTCGCAAGAATAGTGGGGAAATCTCTCTTGAATTTCGCCAGAAAAGGGCGATGGAAGGGTTTATGATGACGGCGGCTTACGATCGCGCTATCTCGACTTATTTTGCGGGTTTAAATGAAACAGAAGCGCCTTTTTCTCTCTTTGCAAAACCGTTACAAACGCTACGTTATGGCGAAAATCCCCACCAAAAAGCAACCTGGTATCAAACAGGAGAACAAGGCTGGACGATCGCGGAAAAATTGCAAGGAAAAGAACTCAGTTACAACAATTTAGTCGATTTGGAAGCAGCCAGACGCATTATTAAGGAGTTTACAGTTGAACCTGCTGCTGCTGTTTTAAAACATACCAATCCTTGCGGCGTTGCGATCGCATCCAGTCTCTCAGAAGCCTACGAAAAGGCATTTAATGCGGACTCTATTTCTGCTTTTGGTGGCATTGTCGTCCTTAATCAACCCATTGATGTTCCTACAGCTAAAGCATTGAAAACAACGTTTTTAGAATGCGTTGTCGCCCCCGGTTGCGATGAAGAAGCAAAGGCAATTCTCAGGAAAAAATCTAAATTGCGAGTGTTAATTCTACCGAATTTTAATGAAGGAGCATTGACAACCGCTAAAGTTATTGCTGGAGGAGTTTTAGTACAAGCCGCCGATGAAATTGTAGACGATCGCGACAGTTGGGCGATCGCCACAGAAAAGCAACCCAGCGAGGAAGAATTAGCAGAGATGTTGTTTGCTTGGAAAGTTGCCAAGCACGTTAAATCAAATGGCATTGTAATTACCCGCGATCGCGTTACTGTGGGAGTAGGTGCGGGACAAATGAATCGCGTCGGTGCCGCCAAAATCGCCCTAGAACAAGCAGGAGAAGCCACACAAGGTGCCTGTCTTGCCAGTGATGGTTTCTTCCCCTTTGATGATAGTGTAAGGACTGCTGCTGCAGCCGGAATTAAAACAATTATTCAACCCGGTGGTTCAATTCGAGATAAAGACTCGATCGCCGCCGCGAATGAGTTAGGATTGGTGATGGTTCTCACGGGAGTTCGCCACTTTTTACATTAAATTTCAAGAGACAACGAGGAAGAGAAAAAATATTTTTTCTTCCTCAATAATTAATAACTGATAATTGGTCATCGATCGTTGATAACTGTTATTTCTGCAAATCGTTTTCTATTTGGGATGTTGTTATTATTAGTGCTAACAGCGTTAATATTAGCAACACCTTTTGGTTCGGCCGGACAGTGTTTGGCATCATTGAGCATGATTATTTTACTTGGGTTTATTTTCCCCAAGACTGTTGGTATTTTTCTCCAAGATTCCCGCTTTAAAACCCCTCCTCCTTGGAAAACTGCGATCGCCTTAACCATATTAGATTTAACGGTGACATTCGGATTAGTTCTCTTTTGGGGAACTTTAATTGCACTCTATTTCCCCGATTATTTGGCACGATTAGAAGTCTTTGCACGGGAAACTCCAGCAGGAACGATCGAACAAGTCTTTATTTTTATCAGTGGCGCTATATTTGTTCCTCTGTACGAAGAATTTGCTTTTCGCGGTGTTGCTTTACGCGCTTACGAAAGGGCGCGATCGCCAATTTATGCTGCACTTTTAACCTCGTTTATTTTTGCCCTAGTTCACGGAACATTAATCCAATTGTTAGCCTTTATTCCAGGCTCATTTCTCCTGGCGCGATGCGTCCAAAATCGAGGCAGTTGGTGGTTAGCGGTGATTCCTCATGTTGTTAATAACGGACTCATCTTTGGCGTTTTTCCCTTTCTTCCCCCTGAACTGGAAGAAGAAGACCCGCAGTTAATAGTAGGAATTCTGGCTCTTATTATTGCAATGATAGCCTTTGCGATCGCCGCACATTGGCTAAAAGTTTTTCGAGTGAAAAAAGCAGAGATAAACCTTAAGACGAGAGAATTCATTTGGACTCCGGCTTTAATGGCTACGATCTTTTTTGGAATCTATATGGCAATTTTTACAACATTTGCACCTTTAGACTCCGAACAGATTTCGAGATCGATCGGAATGTTAGGATAGTTCCCAAGGGTAATCGAGAGTTAAAGTAAAATAATGTGGAAAGAAATTGCAGCAAAAATCTCAGAAATAACAGGAGAATCCTTTGAGATTACCGCTCATCGTTCGATCGGGGGTGGGTCCATCAACCAAAGCTATTGCGTTAGCGATCGCGATCGCGCCTACTTCGTCAAAATCAATCAAGCCAATCAAATCGAAATGTTTGCAGCAGAATATATGGGATTGCAGCAAATGTATGAGACCCAAACTATTCGCATTCCTCAGCCCTTATGCTACGACATCGCGGGAGAAAACAGCTTTATTGTCATGGAATGGCTGGAATTTGGACGAGGGGATAGTCGCGCTTGGGAATTGATGGGAAAACACCTCGCCAACCTGCATCAAAGCCAAGGAAGCGATCGCTTTGGTTGGACTCGCAATAATACCATCGGTTCTACCCCCCAAATGAATCCTTGGAGTGAAAATTGGGGGCAGTTTTTTGCCGAACAGCGCATCGGCTTTCAATTACGTCTCGCTAAACGACGCGGTGGAAAATTTCCCAATACTGAACAAGTCGTCACCAGAGTGAAAGAAATTTTAGCATCTTGGCAACCCCAACCCTCCCTCGTTCACGGCGATCTCTGGTCGGGAAATGCAGCCTGTACCGTAGACGGCGAACCCGTCATTTTAGACCCGGCGACATATTGGGGCGATCGCGAAGTCGATCTCGCCATGACAGAACTTTTCGGAGGCTTTCCCGCCGCCTTTTATCGCGGTTATAATCAAACTTGGCATCTCGATCGCGGCTACGAAGGGCGCAAGTCTCTCTATAATCTTTATCATGTTCTCAACCATTTTAACTTGTTTGGTGGCGGCTATGAATCTCAAGCCAGTACAACCATTACTAGGCTTTTATCCTAAGACCGTTTAGCAAATTACCCAGAGAACCGAACTTCATCGCCTCCCTAATTTTGTTATTCTTAATGCTGTTAAGATGTGCTAAAACGCGATCGGCGATCGCGAGTTCCCACCAGCTAGGCAAGAAGTTCTATATTAATAACATTTTAAGAGGAGACTGCTGTTGATGGCATCGACTGACTTCAAAGACTATTACGCCATCCTCGGGGTGAGCAAAACATCAAGTGCAGAGGAGATTAAAAAATCCTTTCGCAAACTCGCGCTTAAATATCATCCCGATCGCAACCCCGGCGATCAAAAAGCAGAAGCTCGTTTTAAAGAAATCAGCGAAGCCTACGAAGTTCTCTCCGATCCCGACAAACGCAAGAAATACGACCAATTTGGGCAATATTGGCGACAAGCCGGTACCGCAACCTCCGGCGGGGGTTTTGGACGCACTCCCGCCGATTTTGGTAATTTTGATTTTGGTCAATATGGTAGTTTTGAAGAATTTATCAACGATTTATTAGGAGGTTTGGGGGGAGGAAGCACGCGACCGCGCACTTATCGCACCACCACCGCCAGACCGCAAAAAAA
>NZ_JAYGHV010000027.1:0-18737 GCF_034932145.1 Spirulina sp. 06S082
TTGCCACCATCTCCATGCCGTTTGATAACTCACCCCGGCTTTTTTGGCATAGTCTGAGAGTTTCATGGCTATATCTTACCATGAATGACTATACTTGACTATATATTAAGTTAAACTTTACAATACTCAATTGCGATCGCGTCTATCTAGCCATTGTTGAGATTTTTGTAGAAGGAATTGCTTTTTGTGTGAATTCCGTATATATACTCTTGTTTTTTATCTGAGAAGATCATTAAAATATAGGTAGTTTTGCAGATAAGATTGCTAAAAACACAGTATTATCCAAACTCTAAAAGGGAGGATTTACTGAAATATCGAAATAATTAATAGACACAAAATAAACACAAAATATCCAAGATAGCTTGATTAGTTGTGAGTTTTTGTGTCTATTTGGAGAAAAACATGGCGACGATTTTAGTAATTGACGATCAAAAAGCAATACGCACCCAGATTGTAGCAATTCTCCGGTCAGAACAATATAAAATTCTCAATGCTGAAAATGGAGAAGCGGGTATTGAACTGGCAATTCAAAAACAACCCGATCTCATTCTTTGTGATGTGATTATGCCAAAAGTTAATGGCTATGAGGTGTTGGATCGTTTGCGGGAGAATCCGAAAACAGCAACTATTCCCTTTATTTTTATGACGGGACTCTCAGATAAAGAGAGCAATCGTAAAGGAATGGAACTCGGAGCTGATGACTATCTCCTCAAACCTTTTACTGCTGATGAACTACTACAAGCGATTAAAACACGATTAAAAAAACAGGAAGTTTTTACCCGTTTGGCTCGACAAGAATTAGATGAATTGCGAGAAAATATCCGTAGTGCTTTGCCTCACGAATTACGAACACCTCTTAATAGTATTCTGGGATTTTCCGATCTTTTACTCTGCGATTTGGAAAAATTGAAGCAGGCAGATATTCGCGAAATGCTGGAACAGATTTATACTTCTGGACAGCGTTTGTATCGAACAATTCAAAATTTCTTGCTCTACGCAGAATTGGAATTAGCTGCCAGCGATCGCGATCGCTCTACTATCCTACAAGATTACCCCACTAACCTAGTAGAAGGAACAATCGCAGATCAAGCGCGGTTACAGGCATTCAAACTGGGGCGATCTTCAGATTTGGAGTTAGATTTACAGGATGGCTTTGTGGCAATTTCATCGGAGTTACTCGCCAAGTTATTAGAAGAACTGATCGATAATGCCTTTAAATTTTCGGATCCCGGTACTCCCGTTACAATTATTAGTTCTGTTACTGGCGATCGCTTCTTGTTATCGGTACAGGATAAAGGACGGGGTATGACAGCAGAACAAATCGACAAAATCGGGGCATACCTACAGTTTGAGCGTAGAATCTACGAACAACAAGGTTCGGGCTTGGGTTTAACTATTGCTAAACGTATTGCCCAATTACATGATGGCAATTTAAGCATTGAAAGCGTTCCCCATTATTACACGATTGTCCGGGTTTCCCTGCCTATTGCGGATAAAAGTGACAGCCAATAATTTAATTTTCGATTTGGTTTTCGATTTGGTTTTCGATTTGGTTTTCGATTTGGTTTTCCTTTGGATTTTCGATTTGGTTTTCCCTTGGATTTTCGATTTGGTTTTCCCTTGGATTTTCGATTTGGTTTTCTTCTCTAGGAACAGGATTTTCACGCAATTCAGTTTCATCTTCTAAAGGTTCCGGTAAAACAGGAATGCTTGGAATTTCAGAAGGAAAGGAGGAAGGGGGTAAAGTCCCCTCGGAACTGCGACTTCTGGGTAGAGTGGCTAAAGCAACGCGATCGCCTCCCACTTCTCGCAAAATATCCAAAACCTGCACGACTTCATCGTAGCGGGCTTCTTTGGAAGCCGATAGCACCATCAACCCGTTTGGTTTTGTGAGGACATAGTTTTCAACGGCTTGATAAAGTTGCCCTTTGGTACTCATGGGCTGTTGTTCTACATAAATTTGACCGAATTCATCCAAGCTGATTAACAGAATTTCTCGCATCTGGGTCGTACCCGTGGCTGCTTTGGGCAAGTCCAAACTAATTGCCTGTTGGCGCGATACATCGACAGCGGCCAAAATAAAAAAGGTCAGGATACAAAAGATAACATCAATGAGAGGAATAATCTCGATGCGAACTTCCTGCATAAAATGCTCGTCTTGCCAGAGTTTCAGAGGACGGACTTTAACTGGAGCCAGACGAGGACGTTTTTGGGTTTTGGGGGGCATTTTGGTTCTGGGTTCCTTGAATAAGTTGGTGAATTATTAAAAGAATTCTAACCGATTTTCTGAATGCGACATTGCGCGCCTACAGTTGGGTTTTTGGATTGTTTAACCGGAAACAAACCCCTACTCATTTACTCTCTATAGTTCAAAGTTAGGATTATTGGGGGCAAAATTAGGATTATAGTAGGGATCGCCGCCGATTTTTTGCCAATATGCTCCCCATTTTTCGGCTAATTTTTGTCGCTCTTCTGGTCTGACTTGGCGATCGCTACGACTGGCAGATCCGTAGTGACTTAATTGAGCATAAGGGGTGACAAGATTGCGATAGCCGGCTTGATGTGCCTTTAGACATAAATCAACATCATTATAGTTTAAAGCAAATTCCGTGTCTAATCCTTGCAATTCTGCAAAAAGTGCTTTTCTCATCATCAAACAAGCACCGGTTACGGCAATATAATTACGATTGACCAAATTAGAGAAACTATAGCCTTGGTGCGCGCCTTCATAACCGTAAAAAACGTGCATGGGATGAATATCTTCGACAATAACCACTCCTGAATGTTGAATTTTACCATCGGGAAATAAGAGTTTTGCGCCCACTGCTCCAATTTCTGCTTGTTGGGCAAATTCCAACATAGATTCTAACCAGTCTGGTGTTATGACTTGGGTATCGTCATTGAGTATTAAAATCATATCTCCTCGGGCTTTTTCTACGCCAAGATTAATGCGAGTGGAGAAATTAAAAGGGGCGCGATCGCGGACTAATTCGATTTTACCTTCTAAAGGTTCTAAAATCTCCTCGGGAATATCCCAACCATCAACAACAATAATTTCAAAGTTGCGATAGGTACTTTTTTCTTGAATACTTTGAATACAATTTTCTAATAAACAAATATTTTTTCCTGCTTCTTTTATCTGCTTTCCTGCACTGGGAATAATGATGCTGATTTTATATTCTTCCTGTAACTGACGGCGCACGCGAAATACCCCTGCAATCTCCGTTTCTGCCACAAAACCAGGATAATTACTGCGTTCTAACATAGATTCTAAGGCTTTTTTTCCCTTTTGGAAAGCATAAGGTTTTCCCTGTACTCCCGAGGCAGAAGAAGAGGCGATCGCGCGCCAATGATAGAGAATTTTAGGGATATGATAAATATTTTTGGTCTTTTCAGTTAAACGCAAAACGAGATCGTAATCCTGTGCGCCATCAAATTCGCTTCTAAATCCACCTATTTCTCGCACTAATTGAGTGCGATAGACTCCAAAATGGCAGGTGTACATTTGCGTGTGAAAATACTCTGGCGACCAATCGGGTTTAAAGGCAGGATCGAAGTGCTTTCCTTTGGTGTCGATATGATCTTCATCTGTATAAATAAAGTCTGCATTAGGATGAATTTGTAGGAGTTTAGCCACTGCAAATAAAGCATCGATCGCCAATTCGTCATCGTGATCTAATAAACCTATATATTCCCCTGTTGCTAGTTCTAAAGCTGAATTACTGGCGGCGGAAATGTTACCATTTTGGTCGCGGAAAATAACCTTAATGCGGCGATCGCTTTCCTGATATTTCTGCAAAAGGGGGCGAATGTGGTCAGCAGGAGAAGCATCATCGGCAAGACAAAGCTCCCAATGGGGGTAAATTTGCCCTCTAACGGATTGAATTGCTTTTTCCAGCCAAACCACCCCTTCTACGTTATAAACGGGCAGCAGAATGGAAAATAACGGGCAATGAGACCATGTTGCGATTTCCTCGCGGGCGCTTTGAATATCCGTTTCCGTGAAACAATGTTGTTTGCGCCATTGCTGATAACCTATCTTTCCTCGTAACTTGGCCAAAAGGCGATCGCGCAGAAAGGCGATCGCCCTCAGTGTCCCTTGTTCTTTCTGGATAGACTGTAGCGTTTCTAGTTTATCGACTAAGTTCATTTTTCCTTTTAGAGAGAGACAACCCGATCTGAAGGATGTCCAGAATTGACCCTTGACTCTTGACTCTTAACTGTTTATTGTTGACTGTTGACCATTTATAGTAAGTTCATGGCTCTTTCCCTTCCTAGCAGTGCAACTTGGGAAGATTTTCGCCGCTACTGGGATTTAGTTTACGTCCTGTCAGCGCGACATTTGAAGGTACGATATCGAGGCTCTTTTTTAGGGATTTATTGGTCGGTTTTGAATCCCTTGGTCATGACGGGGTTATATGCCGCCATTTTTGGCAACGTTTTTGCCACTTACTACGATAATTCGTTATTAAACTATATGCTTGCCGCCTTTACAGGGCTAACAGTTATTAATTTATATTCCACGGCAACAATCCAAAGTGTTAACATTGTCGTTTGGGGAAGTCCTCTATTAAATAAAATTCGTCTTCCCGTCAGCGTATTTCCCGTGTCGATGGTCATGGCAAATATGTTTCAATTTATTGCGGGAGTAGTTCCCGTCCTGGCGATCGTCACCCTTTTTACCTCAAAAAACCCCCTCAATGTTTTATTGCTCATTTTTCCGATTCTCTCAATGTTTTTGTTATGTGTAGGTGTTGCTTTCTTGGTCAGCGCACTCTATGTTTTTTTCCGAGATTTACCTAATTTTTACGAGGTGATTGTTTTTGTTTTAGGATTAAGTACGCCAATCTTTTATCCCGCTACCATTGTACCCCCTAATTTACGTCAATTTCTGGTTTTAAATCCGCTCTATCCTATTCTAGAGAGTCTGCGAGATATTGCCATTTCGGGGACGCTTCCCGCACCTTACCCTATCGTGCATTCTTTGCTCAATGGAGTGTTAGTGTTGAGTGTAGGCTGGTTGTGTTTTCAACGGTGGCGATCGCAGTTTATGGACCTTCTGTAATCGATGGAGTTAATTCGTTTAGATAATGTGTCGCTGTTACGACGGACGCAAGAAGAGTTTTCTTACGACCTGAAAAGGACGTTTTTTTCTATGTTAGAAGGAAATTATCGAAAACCCGTTCGGCGCTTGGTTTTGGATAGTATTAATCTGACCGTGAATGCTCATGAAAAGGTGGGAATTGTAGGTGCAAATGGGTCAGGAAAATCAACGCTCTTAAAATTGATGTGCGGTATTTTAGAGCCGACTCAAGGCAAAGTTCGGGTGAAAGGCAGTATCGCCCCTTTGTTGGAGCTAGAAGCGGGGTTTGATAAAGATATTTCTGTTTATGATAATATTATTCTCTATGGGGTTTTATTGGGATTTTCCCGTGCGGAAATGAAACAAAGAGCAAGAGAAATTTTAGAATTTGCCGAAATAGAAGAGTTTAAATTACTGCCAGTGAAAGGACTTTCCTCGGGCATGAAAGCACGTTTGGGGTTTGCGATCGCCACCGACGTACAGCCAGATATTCTCATTCTCGATGAAGTTTTGTCCGTCGGAGACGAGCATTTTAAGATGAAATGTAAAAAGCGCATCGACAGTTTTTGGCAGGGAAATGCGACTATTTTAGTAGTATCTCACGATTTAGATTTTATCCGCCAATATTGCGAGCGGGTGATTTGGTTGGATCGTGGTAAATTAATGTTTGCAGGAGAACCGCAAGAAACGGTCAGCAAATATTTAAAATATAGTACCTAGATATTGCCTAATCGCGATCGCCACCCCGATCCAACTGCTTAAAAATTTTGATTTGACTAAAATCGCTGAATCGGTCAATAATTAAAGAGATACCACTTATTCGAGCAATGTTTTATCTCACAGAGGAAAATCGGCCATGACAACTATGACTATTAATATTATCACAATTATAGCAGAAGTCAGTTTAATTCTTATCTTTTTCTTTCTGATTGATTGGACTTTTGGTAGACTCTATCGACAGATTTTTAAAATTCCTGTATTGGAAAAGAAGAAAAGCAGTGCTGCCTCAATTCGTCGTAATGTACGCGGTTTTCTCTTTCTCACGAGTTTTCTGGTCTCTTTAGGGGTCGTTGGTGTTAACGGCTTTCTTATCTATCGCGGTGAAAATGTTCGCGATTATAGCTTAGAACTTATTCGCAAAATCCCCACAGAATTTTGGATTTCTCTGGGTTTAGGAATGGTCAAAAGTATTGGAGTAATTATTGTTACAAGTATTGCTTTACGTTTTTTTAATAATGGATTGGATAGTGTATCAAAATATACTCAAAAATTTGACGTAATTGCTGATAATGATGATAGCGTTGCTGACTTTTTTAATGCTTTTAAGAAAAACATTAATAGTGCCTCTTGGATTGCGATCGCCATTCTCTGCGCTCAATTTCTGATTTTACCTACTGTTGTTACTAAATATTTATATGTTTTACTACGAATTTATATAATTATTGCTATCGGCTTGCTGATTTTTAAAATTGTTGCAGTCATCATTGATAGTCTTGATGGCCTTAGTGTTAAATATTCTAGCCCAGAAAATATCTTACGATTTTACGAACAACTCCGACATCTAGTTTCATTTCTCAAGCGTTGTTTGGAATATATTATTTATGTCATCATGGCAACATTAGTCATTCAACAGATTGATTTTGTTGCTGGTTTAGCCGAATGGGGACCCGTCGGAATTAAATTAATTGCGATCGTTCTTCTAAGTCGCATCTTAATCTCAGTGATTTATTTAGCGGTTGAAGAATTGCTGCTCAACTCCCAAGATTTAACCCCCACTCAACAACAACGACGCGAAACAATAACACCTCTGGTTCAGAGTATTTCCAAATATTTTGTTTATTTCGGCTCGGGAGTTTTTATGCTCGATACCATTGGAGTCGATCCAGCCCCTATCTTAGCAGGTGCAGGGATTTTGGGGTTAGCCGTCGGTTTTGGGGCGCAAAATTTAGTCAATGATATTGTTTCGGGTTTCTTTATTCTCTTTGAAAACTATTATTTAGTGGGGGATTACATTGAAACCGAAGAAGCATCCGGATATGTGGAAGCGATCGAATTGAGGACAACACGCCTTCGCCATCATCACGGACAAGTTCATATTTTACGCAATGGGGATATTACTTCGATTACCAACTACTCTAAAGAATTTGTTTATGCTGCGGTTGATATTGGGGTCGATTATAATACCAATCTCGATCGCCTTTACGAAATTGTTGAGGCGATCGGTTATCAACTCCAAGAGGAAAATGAAGATGTTCTTGAAGTCACGCATTTTGAAGGAATTGAGGAGTTTGGCGAGATTCGTATTGTTGTTCATACCAAAACTAAAGTAAAACCAGGGCAGCATTTACAAATCCAACGCATTTTAAGGAAACGCTACAAAGAAGAATTCGACCGTGAAGGGATATATATTCCTGTGGGTGAAATGGCAGATAAACCCGACTGGGCAGTTAAACTTGAAAAAGAAGAACGAAACCAAATTGTAAGAAATGCTAAACAAGAACGCCCAAAAATTGTTAAACCTCAACCCCCCAAATCAAGTCAACCCTCCCAGTCAAGTCAACCCCCCCAGTCAAATCAACTAATGAATACAGATACTCAAGTGCAAACGCCCAAAGAAACAACTAAGAAAAAGGGAAGATTTTGGCAGTTTTAGTTATGGTTTATCGTGTTTGTAAAGTTATACCTTGATTAGGGAATAAAGAAAACGCGATTTTTCTAGCAAAAGAGGTCAGTCAAAATGGGAAAAACTGCGATCGCGAGGTAAGCTAAATCTTAGCAGGCAAACAAACAGACAGATCGAGACCGCGAACAATGAAATCATTATTAATCCGTTGGACAGCAAGTTTAGGTATTTCTTTAGGCATTCTCCTCGGTATGGGAAGCCAAAATTTCGCTGCTTATGCGTTACCTGACGGTGATGTTGAGCGCATTCTTTCCCCTATCCCAGTTTTTATCGTTACGGACGCTGAAGGAAAGCCTTTAACCGCATCGAGTCAAGAAGGAGAACAAGTTGCAGGAGTCTTCATCAGCCGTAGTGACGCTCAATCATTTATCACCAATCTTGGTACAAACAATCCCGATTTGGCGCGTCAACTGCAAGTTTCACCGATCCCCCTCATCCAAATTGTCCGACAGGCTCAATCGCAAAGTTCAGTTCAGTTTGAGTTTGTCTCGATGCGAGGACAAGTTGAAGCCGCACAACAAGTCCAACAAGGCTTTCAAGGTACACCTCTTTTTGCGGCCAAGGCTGAATCAACGGGAGGTTATCTGAGTATTACCGTGAACGATCGCCAAGTGATTCCCTTCTTTTTTGAGAAACAAAAACTTGATGCCCTTGTCAACCGCTTTACCCAGCAAAATCCTAACCTAGCCAATGGCATCAAGGTTCAGGCGATCCCTTTAGAGTCAGTTATCGACACTTTAGCCAATTCCGAAGAAGAAGGATTGAAGCAAATTGTCCTTGTTTTGTCCGATGAATCTTTACAATACGTGCGATCGCTTCAACAACAAACCCCTTAAGGATAGGGCGATCGCGAAAGAGTCGGTATATGAGGCATTGCAGTTGCCACATTTCCTAACTTGTTAAACTGGTATATATAGGCAAACTCTCGGTGAATTTAAGGATTGAAGACCATGTGGGGATTTTTTAGTTTGATTGCGATCGTGGTTTATGGGGCGGGGATTTGGAAATTTTGGAAAGGATACCAACAAACCAATTTCCAGCCAGGCTTAACGAATCGCGTCGCCTTATCGTTACTTTGGCCGGTTTTGTTAATTACGAACAAATCCTATCGGCAAAATTTTCAGAAAGCATTAAAGGGACGTTAAGGGATTGCTCAAAACCCTGAAAAAGGTGTGGGTAATTGGGGGAACGAGTGAAAGTCGCGAAATTGTCACCTTGTTAGTCTCTCGTAGCATTCCCTGTTTGGTCACGGTGACGACGGAGGCCGCGCGATCGCTTTACCCTCCCAGTCCAGGACTCGATATTCGCACGGGACGCTTAACCCCCGATCGACTCGAGGAATTGTTGTGCTGGGAAACAATTGCTGCTGTGGTGGATGCCTCCCACCCCTATGCCAGCAGTATTTCTCACCATGCGATCGCCATAACCGCCCAATTTAAGATTCCCTATTTACGCTATGAACGTCCAGCCTTGGCAACAGAAGGAGAAATCGTAGTCGAGAGTTTCCAGGAATTGCTGTCCGGGGATTATCTGTGCGATCGCCGCGTCTTGCTGACGGTGGGATGTAAAACTTTACCTCTTTTTCAACCTTGGCACGATCGCGCTACTCTTTTTGCCCGCGTCCTTCCTGTTGTAAACTCATTAGAAGTGGCGATCGCGGCTGGATTTTCCCCGCATCGACTCATTGCCCTGCGTCCTCCCCTTTCTGGGGAACTCGAGGAGGCACTCTGGAGACAGTGGCACATCGATTTGGTTGTGACCAAGGCATCGGGACGAGAAGGAGGAGAGGAAATTAAGCGATCCGTTGCTGCTAAATTGGGAATTCCTTTACTGGTTGTTGCGCGACCTTTCGTAAGTTATCCCCAACAAACTGCAAATTTAGAAGATGTTTTCGCGTTTTGCGATCGACATTTAAAATAGTTCACTTGAGGAGAAAAACAATGGCAGATTCCCTAACCCCAGAAGTTAGCGATCGCATTTGCAAGCACATGAATAAAGATCATAGCGATGCGATCGTTTTATATGCCCGCGTTTTTGGCAAGACTCCGGAAGCCACTAGCGCCCAAATGCTGGCGATCGATGCAGAAGGTATGAATTTAACGGTACAAGCCAATGGGACAGATATCCCCATGCGGATATCCTTCGACCATACTTTAGTCGATGCTAAAGATGCTCATCATACTCTTGTGAATATGATCGAACAAACAAAACAAACTTAATAAACTTGGCTGTTAATTCAGATCGAAGTTAAACTGCGACTCACTGGGTTGCACCGGCGATCGCGGTTGGTGGAATATTTGTAAATATCCCCAGTTAGAGTCGCCCTTGTAAAATATAGGTTTTCATTTTTCCCTTGCCTTTAACGGTAATTTCTTCCTCTTTTTCAAAAAAGAACTTATCTTTAATTAATTCATAAGTATCTTTTGTGACTTGAATCGCGTTCGGCTTACCTTGAGATTCCATGCGAGAAGCGACGTTTACTGTATCTCCCCAGAGGTCGTAAATAAATTTGTTAATGCCAATCACCCCAGCAACCACAGGTCCCGTATTGATGCCAATACGAACTTGGAAGGGTTGACCGTCCTCTTGACGGAATTTAGAAATAGCAAGCTGCATATCTAACGCTAAATCCGCGATCGCCTCGGCATGATTGGCCGCCGTATTCAGGAGTCCCCCGGCCACCATATAGGAATCCCCAATAGTCTTGATTTTCTCCAAATTATGCCAGGTGGTTAACTTATCAAAAGCAGAAAACATCTCATTGAGTAAATCCACCAAATCCGCCGGTGGCATTTTGGCCGAGAGGGAGGTAAAATCAACGATATCTGCAAACAAAATGGAAATACAGTCGTAGCGATCCGCGATGGATTTCTCATTTTGCTTGAGACGTTCGGCGATCGCCTTCGGTAAAATATTCAAGAGTAAGCGGTCTGATTTTTCTCTTTCTATGCGTAGAGCATCTTCGGCTTCTTTTTGCTTGGTAATATCGGCAACGGTACCTTCATAATAAAGGATATTTCCATCGTTATCCCGCACCACTCGAGCATTTTCAGAAGTCCAAATTACGCGACCATCTTTGCGTTTGACCTGGGCCTTAAACCCAGAAATTGCCCCTTGGCGTTCGAGTTGTTCCCGGAATTGCTGGCGTAACTCGGGTTCGATATAGCTGCGATCGATATGGGATAATAAGGCCGCCATCTCTGCAAATGAATCATAACCGAACATGGCAACTAAGGCAGGATTCGCACTGATGTAACGCCCGTCCCGAGTGGATTGGAATATTCCTTCCGCCGCATTCTCAAAAATACTGCGGTATTTTTCCTCAGCCTTTTCTACTTTTAGCTGCATCTGTTTGCGTTTGGTAATATTCCGCGCCACCCAGATCGCGCAATTGTTGGGTAGGGGGGAAACACTGGCAGAAAACCACGCGGTTTTATTTTGTAAGGAAGTATCTACAAGGGGATTGCTTTCCAAACTGTATTCCATATAAACCGTTTCTCCAGTTTCTAAGGCTTGCTGGATATGATCGATAAAGATTTGTGCTTGTTCTGGGGGTAAAACTTCCCAGACGCTTTTGCCCAACAATTCCAGTTTAGGGCTATAAATAGTTTCTGAATTGGTGGTGACGATTTTAGCATAGCGGCCTTCCGCGTCAAAGACGGTGATAATGTCTGTCATGGCGGCAAATAAGGCTTTTAGTTCTGCCTCTGAGGTTCGTAAGGCAGATTCGATGCGTTCCCGTTCGCCAATTTCCAGTAATAATTGTAAGTTTAATTGTTGCAATTCGTTCGTGCGCTGCTGGACGCGCGTTTCTAACTCTTCATTTAGTTTTCTGAGTTTTTCTTCTGCTTCTTTGCGATCGGTAATGTCTTCAACGGTGCCTTCATAGTAGATGATTTTACCATTTTCACCCCGCACCGCCCGAGCATTTTCGGAAATCCAGCGCAGTTGTCCATCGCGACGACGCACTTGTGCCTCAAAGCCGATAACACCGCCTTCGGTTTCGATGGAATGAATAAAAATGCGACGGCGTTGGGGTTCCACATATAATCGTTCTTCCAAGTTGTCGAGATTGGCCATGAGGTCTTCTGGGGAATCATAGCCATAAATTCTTGCCAAGGCGGGGTTAGCGCTGAGATAGCGACCGTCGGGGGTGGTTTGGAAGATGCCTTCGACGGCATTTTCAAAGATGGTGCGATATTTTTCTTCGGCTTTTTGTAAGCCTTCTAAGGCTTGCTGGCGATCGGTGACATCAATACCGACGGTAAAGGCGGCTCTTCCTTCATCATATTTTTGCGCGGCAATGAGATAATTGTGGGGTTTTCCATCCACGATCGCCTCGACTTCCCGAAAATTATCTTGTTCTGGACTGGCAAAAAAGTTGGCCACAAACTCATTAAAGTCTTCGCTGGCTTGCAGGAAACCTAAACTTTTCCCCGCAAAGGCTTCTACAGGAAGGTTGAAGGTGTTGGCTAAATGACGATTGACTCCCAAATAGCGTAAATCGGAACTAATCCAGGAAACAATCCCAGGTACGGCTTCTAATACTGCTTGGAGTTGGTCTTTGGTGAAGTGTAAATCTTCGATCGCCCGTTGGCGATCGGTGACATCAATACCGACGGTAAAGGCCGCCGCACCGTTATCATATTTTTGTGCTGCAATGAGATAATTGCGGGTTTCCCCATCTACGATGGTCTCGACTTCTCGAAAATTATCTTGTTCGGGGGCGGCAAAAAAGTCCTGCACGAATTGGTTAAAATCATCACTGGCTTCGAGAAAACCAATATTTTTGCCCACGAAGTCTTCGGGGGAAAGATTGAAGGTTTTGGCTAAATGGCGATTGACTCCCAAATAGCGCAGATCGGAACTAATCCAAGAAACAATCCCCGGTACGGCTTCTAAAACCGCCTGTAATTGCGCTTTGGAACGGGCGAGGGCATTAAGCGCCTCTTGGCGCTTGGTAATATCAATGCCAACGGTAAAGGCAGCTTGCCCGCGATTGTATTTTTGAATGACAATTAAATAGGTTCCCGATCGCCCTTGCACGTGGGAAGTGATTTCGCGATAGGCTTCGGTTGCTTCCCCCGCAAAAAAGTCACGAATGAAACCGATGAATTCTTCACTGGCATTTAAAAAGCCGATATCTTGCCCGATAAAGGCTTCGGGTTCGAGATTAAACATTGCAGCGAGGTGATGATTGACTCCCAAATAGCGCAGATCGGAACTAATCCAAGAGACAATGCCAGGAACTGTATCTAAAATGGCTTGAAGTTGGTCTTGGGCGGCATCCAGGGCATTTTCGACGTGTTGGCGTTCGACAATTTCCCCCACTAGGCGATCGCTGGTATCTCTCAAAGCAATGGTTCTTTCTTGAAATTGCTGTTCGAGTTCGAGGAGGGCTTGTTCTCTTTCCCATTCAATCTGTTTTCGTTGGCTGATATCCCGCACGATCCAAATCGCTTCATTGGGGTTGATGGGGGAGATAACGGCGGAAAACCATGCCTCTTCCCATTGATACTCGAATTGAACGGGATGTTTTTCGGCTAGGGCTGTATGAATATAATCCAGAAAGCGATCGGCTTGTTCTGGGGGAAAAACTTCATGTAGGGTTTTGCCGATCAAATCTGGGGAAAATTGCGGTAGGGGTTGAGTGGGTGCAACCCTTAAATAACAGCCGAGGGCATCGGTAACGACGATCGCATCGCTGGTAGCATCAAAAAGGGCGCGAAGTTCGCCCCAATAGTCTTGTAGGGCTGTTTCGATCGCTTTTCGTCTCGTTCTTTCCCCTTCTAATTCGGCAACAAGGGGATCGAGGCTGTTGTTTGTTTCTTGATAACCTAGCCACGGGAGGGGATTAATGGGGCGATCGCTTTGATAGACTAGGGTGAATTTGCCATTGCTATAGCCTGCGATGAGCATGGGACGGGCAAGATATTGATTGGGGTTTAGACGCACGCTTCCTGCTGCTTCTTGGAAGGTTTGCCCGATCGCGGCAGCTTGTACGCGATGGATTTGGAAAGAGCCGGCGGTTTCTACTGCTTGTTTCCAAAGGTATACTTGGGTGTAGGCTGCCGCCGCAATTTCGTTGGCGGGGACAAAGGGGCGATCGCCTCTGAATGGGGAAAATAAGCATTAAGAAAATAGTGACCTGCTTTGCTTTCGCCTAAATTTTCAATATCCGTCAGGGTCAGATTAAGAGCGAGGATCGTTGTTTTTTCCCGTAGGGGTTTGGTCTCCAAACCCGAACTTTCGTACACCAAATCCGTTTCGTAGAGATAATAACTCTCAGCACCGCAAGTATTAATAATCAGATCGGGTTCTTCTCGGGAGATCGCCACTAAGAGTTGTTCCCAGTTCGTATTTTCGTCCACCGTCGCGATCGCCAATTCTCCTTGCTGTTGTCCCGAGTCTTGCCATTGTTGGGCAAAAATAGCGCCAATTTGTTGAGAGAGAAGATCTGAAGAGTTGATTAAATAACACTTCTGTTTCCCCGTGGCTTGCAACCAAGCGATCGCCGCTTCTACCCGTTGGTTGGGACAAGTTCCGGTATAAAAAATGCGAGAGAAGGTTTCTGCCCCTGGATTGCGATCGGCGTACCACAATAAAGTATTAGAGGCTTCTACTAGGGAAAAAAGTTCTTGGCGCAACCCCTCTGGGATACCCCAACTAAAAATTGTTTTTACTGTTGCATCTTCCAACAAGATTCGTGCTTGTTGTTGTAATGTTTCGCGATCGCCAATTTCCGGCGCTTCAATGGCTTCGATCGCTTGACCCAAAATGCCGCCATTTTGATTAATTTCGGCGATCGCCACGGCGATCCCTTCCATGGCGATCGCATTGTCTTGTTGCAAATTCACATCCACATCCACAGACAAAATTCCCACGCGAACGGTGGAGGATACAATCGGTTTCATAAGCGCCTTATCCTCTACAACAGATTGACAGTCCGAAGCCCGAGGATTGATCTTTGCTGCCTCAGTGCGAATACGGGGTAGAGCATCCAAATTTACATAATTGGCAATCTCAAAACTTGACATAATTAATGAGTAGGGATGGGGAAAACATCCGAGAATTGCTAGGGATTGAACTTTTGTTTGATACAGCCACAATTTCTCCAATTCAGGAATAACTCGTTCCTTTTTTTTGTGACGAGAGGGTTTGGCGACCAAACCCCTACGATGCCCCATCCTGTTTGTTAAGTTAAGAGGGTTTGGCGACCAAACCCCTACGGATTTCCGGTAAATGCAACACTAACTCGCAACCTATTTTGCCATGATACCTTGAAATTAGAGGATGAGGGCAAGATAGGTCAGAGAAATTCTCATCCTATTTTTCTTTCTCCGATTGATAATTATCCTCCGAGTGCAACAGTAGCTCGAACCGATCTCTCGATTCTAGAAATTGTTGTTCATTAAATACGCGATCGCGGGAAAAATAAGATGGAGGAAAAAAGATTCGGTCGCGTTATCGAGGCTCATTCCCTTTCACCACTTAACTAAAAACTGTCATGGATCAAAGCGATCGCAGTCCAATCGCCTATCAAAATCGTCTCTTTTGCCGTTTGGATGGTTTTACACCGGAAGAGCGGGAAAAACAACGATTGCAGGTATTAGAACAGTTGGGATTACTAAACTCCGATACGGTTCCCGTTTTTGATGAAGCCGTGCAAACTGCGGCTCGTTTTCTGGGGGGGTCTTACCCCTATGAGGCAAATAGCTTAAGTTCTCACTATTTTCCCCAGATGCCGATTTGTTTTGTTTGCATTCAAGTAAAGGACGAATTATGGCTTAAATCTGCCCTAGGATTATCGCAACTGGGCTTGATGAACGATCTGGCGACTCTTCGCAAATTATCTCGCCCCGAATCATTGTGCCAGTATGTGATTGACGCTGCTTGTCCTTTAGCGATCTCTAATGTTTCCCGTCATCCTGTTTTTGCCCATAGTTTATTATTTCAACATTATGGCATCCGTGCTTACTTGGGCGCTCCGTTAATCGCGCGATCGGGGGAATGCCTGGGGGCGATCGCCGTCATGAAGTTAGAACCCTATGAATTTAGCGATCGCGATATTGATTTTTTAACCCTGACCGCACGCTGGTGCATGAGTGAGTATGAAAGCCTGATGGAGCGATCGAGGGTTTCTCCCACACCTCATACTCCTACCTATCCTATTTCTACCGCGATCGCCTCCCCCGCACCCAAATTTACCCATGGCAACGGCGGCCAGGACTCCGTTCATCTCCTTAAAGTTCGGTTATTAGTCGGACTGACGGAAAATTTGCGAAACCCGCTAACATCAGTGATGGGCATGGCTCGGGTCTTAGAACAAGAAATCTACGGACCTTTGACCGACAAGCAAAAAGAATATCTAGAAATCATTCACAATAGCGGTCAAGAGTTACTTTCTGTGGTAGAAGAAATGCTGGCTTTGGAAGTTTTAGACCAAACCAATGAACAATTACACCTCGCTCCTGTGGATGTTGAGATGCTCTGTCAGCAGTCTCTTAATAATTTACAATCCCTGGCTCAACAACAGCAACAAACCTTACAAATGTCTGTTGAACCGGGTAATCGTATCTGGTTATTGGATAAAGAAAAACTCCGTCAAGCACTCTATTATCTCTGTTACAGTCTGATTTATGCCTCCCATGAGGGAAGTGAGATTCACGTTCATATCTGTCGCAAAATTGAAGACCCCATTCACCCTTTACCCGTTCTTAATATTTCTTTGTGGACTTCTCACCCCTGTTGGCAAGATGAGGGGATGCGGGCTACAGTAATTCCAGAGCAGAATGAGCGATCGCCTCAACAAACTCTACAGTTGCTTATGGAAACGCTACAAACTTATAAGCGCGATCGTCAATCTACTGAGGAAGAAGGACGAGAAACTCTGGGTTTATTATTAAGCTGTCATTTACTGGAAATGCACGGAGGCTGGATATCTCTCGAAAAATCCCGAGAAGGAAGCTATCGCTATGTCTTCAAGATTCCCCAAATCGAACAATCTCATCAAACAATGGTTCACAATTAATAATTTCTATGAGAATTACTCGCTTTGGTACTTGCCTCTTTTTTAACTGCTGCGATTGTTGGAGGTATTTCTGAAGAAGGGCGATCGCGATCGTTTACATAACTTTACGTTTAATGAGTAGCATTTATTCTGAATAGCTGTGCTATAACAAAAATATTGTTACAGAATAGACATTATATCAATGCCAAAATACACCGTGGAAGAAGTGCTAGATATTATCAAAGCGCTTAATCCTGAAGACCAAAAGCGCTTGCAAAAGTCTCTAGTAAAAGTTTGGGATAATCCTCTGTCCCCGACTCCATCTGGGGAAGGTCAGCAAATGATGAATACTTTTGGTAATATGAATGTAGGCGGTAGTAGTAACCAAGTGAATGTCTCGCCCGCTCAAAATAGAGATGGTCAAGTTACGGTATCGCCAACCTTGACTCAAACCAAACCCCATCAGGATGACCTGCAAGAAGCCTTACAGCAATTAGAGAAGCTAAAGCAAGAAATTTTGACAACTTCGCTGCTTGATGCGTTAGAAAAAACAACCAAAGAAGCTCAAGTCAGATTTGTTGAAGAAGAATTGAAGAAACCCAATCCCGATCGTAATTTAGTTGGTAAGACAGTTTCCTTACTCAAACTAGGTTTAGAAGGAGTGCAAACTTTAGCAGAACCCGTGCAAAAAGTTGCTTCTTTGATTGCGAGAGTTTGGGGTATAGCGGTGTTATAGATTTTGTTGGAAACTTGGATTGAATTGAGGCGCGATCGGAATTTCACTTTAATTACAGGAGATTTTTTATGAGTCAGTCTAATCAGGATGGTGTAAATCAGAGTATGAAAACTACGGTAGGAGATGTATACACTAGTGGAGAAAATAATACAACAACATTTAACAACAATCAAACTGTTAACAACAATCAAACTACACGCAATTTTAATTTTGAATATGTTTTAAGCGAAGAAAAAGAAAAACTGATTAAAAAATATGCTGCCAGCAAGCCTTTTAAACAAGAATCTCCGTATCGAGGATTTAAAAGTTTTGGGATAGATGATAAAAAAAGTTTCTTTGGGCGCGATCTTTTAAGTGAGCAACTACTGGATGCTGTTGAGCAAAATAATTTAGTTTTAGTATTAGGTGCTTCTGGTAGTGGAAAATCGTCAATAGTACGAGCAGGTTTAATTTCTCGATGGAAAGAGCAACGAAAGTTAAAAAATGAACATTACTATGATTTTATTTTTACTCCGGGCGATCATCCTTTTGCATCTCTACATCAAGGTCTAAACAATAATTACAAAATCAATGAAGGATACACTAGTATGGCGAAAAATTTTAAAATTGATACCTTTAAGAATGCTGTTGAAAAGATCAAGAATTCTAAGTTAGAAAAGTGGTTATTTTTTATCGATCAATTTGAAGAAATATTCAATGTTCCTGATGAGAAAGAAGGTCATATTTTTATTCAAAGTTTAAATAAACTAACCGAACTCAACGATCCTTCAATTAAGATTGTACTAGCAATGCGATCGGATTTTCTAGGGAAGTTTGAAATTAATCCAAATTTAAGTAAACTTGTCAATGAAAATAAAGTAGAAATGATTGGTGATATGACCCCAGAAGAACTCCGTGAAGCTATTGAACAACCCGCAGCAGAGCATGGTGTAATATTTGAAGATGGATTAGTCAAACAAATTATTGATGATATTAATGGCACAGATAGAGATATTAGTATACAAAAAGGTTATCTTCCTTTTTTGCAATATACTTTATATAGATTATGGTGTGCTGAGAATTTGAGTCCAATTCATAGACAATTAACTCGTAGATGCTACTCAAAAATAGGCGGTATTGGAGGTTCTTTAAAGCAACAAGTTCAAGATATTTACTCACACTTTACTGAAGAGGAAAAAGTTTTATCTCGTACTATATTCTTAAATTTATTTGATATAAAAGCTCT
>NZ_JAYGHV010000028.1:0-18485 GCF_034932145.1 Spirulina sp. 06S082
GGGTGTGAGGGGTGTGGGAGGTGGGGGGAGTGTGGGGGGAAGGGGAATAACAGAAGTATCGTTAGGAAGACGCGCAATTGAGATTTGAAGCCCTAAAATTTCGTTAATGTAGCGTCCCCATTTATTTGCAACACTCACATCCTCAAAACCGCCAACTCGACTGGCTACATTACCTCGGTATTGACAAATATCAATTTTTGTGTTATAGGGTAAGCCTCGACGGAGTAATTCTCGTGCATCTGGAGTGGGTGTTGATACCAGCACAAGTAATTCCCCAGTTTGGGGAGGTTCGCAGGAAGGAAGGGATATTTGTGCAATACTACGATCGCCTTTTCCCCACCAACCTAGGGTTAGTAAGAGGAAACAGGCGATCGGAAGGGAATTTTGCTTGACCATGAATTTAGTCGCTTATCGGTCAGCCCTTTTCACACTGCCGTTTCTAGGGAAGCCAGAGGATCGGGAATCGTTGCTGAGGGTGCTTGAAACTCACCCTTCAAAACATATTCTAAACGCAATTTGAGCCAAGTTGTAAATTTGGGATCTGTGGAAATCACCGCAACGCAAGATGGCGGACACTTTGCTTTAACAGCAGCCATTTCTGGAGTCTCCAAAAAAGCAGGCTGTTTAACCAGCCAAAAATCAATCTCTTTTTCATGCTCTTTATAGTACCTCGTTCGTTCTTTGAGAACTTCCGCAAAAGGTTCTTCCTCGAGTAAAAAACGCTGACTGGCTAAAATGTAGAAATAGGTTTGCATGATTGTTTGTAATGAGCGATCGCTGTTGGACAATTATCAATTATCAACGAACAATTATCAACAATCGAGGGAACTAAATTACAAATTACCTTATCTGGCTAGGGGTTAACCCCCAATATCGACGCGCAAACCGAAGGGAAAAAGTATTTTGCCGCCTCTATGGTCAAAAAACTTCATTACTGCCAATTTGTCAAGTTTTTCTATGTAACGATTTATTGAGTGCGATTTTACTAGGAATAAGGATTAGAGTATAATTAGTTTTTTCAGATTCTAGTAGAGAAGTAGCAAGTATGCGATCGCATTAGATTCATTGACGATAGGTGCTTCACAAATAAAATTATCATGGCTATTCTAAAATTACACAGCTTACGCAAACAATTTGCACCCAATGTCATTCCCGTTAAAGATATAAGTTTAACAGTAGATGATGGAGAGTTTTTAACATTATTAGGTCCTTCAGGATGCGGTAAATCTACTTTACTAAGATTGATCGCAGGTTTAGAAGAACCCACATCGGGGGAAGTAATCGTGGGAGAAAATAACCTGACTCGTACTCCTCCTGGCGATCGCAATATGGCGATGGTCTTTCAAAGTTATGCCCTTTATCCTCACATGACAGTTGCTGAAAATATCGCCACCTCATTGAAGATACGCAAAACCCCTAAAGAGGAAATTCAACAGCGCGTTGGTGCAGTTACCGATACATTAGGACTCTCTCATTTAGGCGATCGCAAACCAGGACAACTTTCTGGAGGACAGCGCCAACGCGTTGCCCTAGCTCGCGCTTTGGTGAGAAAGCCCGAGGTTTTTCTTCTCGACGAACCCCTAAGTAATTTAGATGCTTTATTACGAGAACAGGTCAGAGAGGAACTTAAGCAGTTATTTGAAGCGCAACAAAAACCCGTTGTTTATGTCACCCACGACCAAACTGAAGCGATGACTTTATCGAGTAAAGTAGCCATCCTTCTAGATGGACTGGTACAGCAACTCGATCCGCCTGGTCGTATTTATACTCATCCTGCTAATAAGTTTGTTGCGGGGTTTGTTGGTAGTCCTCAGATGAATTTACTCTCGCTAGAATGTAAAGGCGATCGCGCTATTCTAGGGGATTTTTCAATTCCACTACCATCGTTTTCTGTGTTTCCCTCTGCGATCGATATGGGCATTCGTCCAGAAGATTTAAGCATTGCAACAGAGGAAGATAAAATTACAGTTGAGGGCAATGTATTTCTCGTGGAAAACTTCGGTCGGGAGTTATTGGCGAGTGTTAAGGTTAACGGTTCAAAGGATACCCTTCGCATTCTCGTCAGTCCCGATCGCGAGTGGGGAAAAGAAGCAATTAAATTGGCCTTTAATCGCGATCGCATTCATTGGTTTGATGCCAAAACAGGCGATCGCCACTAAAATAGCAATAATGAATCATGCAAATCGAAGAATATTTTGATTTTCTAGACTCCGAGGATATTCGTATTAAAGGAACTCGTATTGGCATTGAGAGTATTCTTTACGAATATATCTATCACTGTAAAACCCCCGAGGAAATTTTAGAATGCTTTCATACTGTTACCTTAGATCAAGTTTATGCAACAATTTTATATTATTTGCAAAACAAGAATAAAATTGATCGTTATTTAGCGGATTGGCTAGAATTTTCTCGTCAAATGCGTCAGCAACAACAAAAAAATCCCTCTCCCGGACGGTTGAAAATACGAAACCTCAAAGCTCAACTCAAAATATCTGAAGTTCGGGTATAATGGCAATTCAATATTTACTTGATGAACATATTTCCCCAGTCTTCCGAACTCAACTGGTACGACGAAATCCAGAATTAAAAGTTAGAATTATCGGAGATTTAGATGTACCTCCTAAAGGAACACTCGATCCAGAAATATTAGTTTGGTGTGAACTTAACAATTATATTTTAGTCACAAATAATCGTAAATCAATGCCAAAACATTTAGCACAACATCTCGAAGAAGGTGGGCATATTCCCGGTATTTTTACGATCGATCTCGAGATCGGTATGGGTCAATTACTTGATGAATTAATTTTAATTGCAAGTGCATCGTTTGAGGATGAATATCGCGATCGCATTGAATATTTACCTTTAAATTAAGGCCATCACATATATGCAAAAAGAGGCGCGATCGCGCCTCTTCTTAAATTCAACCCAAACAAGAATTAAGCATCATTCAACGCAGCAATTCCAGGAAGTGTTTTTCCTTCCAACAATTCCAAACTGGCACCACCACCCGTCGAAATATGACTCATTTTTTCAGCAACCCCTACTTTTTCTACGGCTGCAACCGAATCACCACCACCGATAATGGTAATGCAGCCTTTAGGAGTCAAACCTGCCAAAGTATGGGCGATCGCCTCAGTTCCTGGGGCAAATTTATCAAATTCAAAAACCCCCATAGGACCATTCCAAATCACGCATTTGCAGTCTTCTAAAGCTGCTTGGAAAGTCTTCACAGAATCAGGTCCAATATCCAAACCCATCCAACCTTCAGGAATAGCATTGACGCTTACCGTTTGAGCATTAGCATCCGGCGCAAAATTATCTGCGACCACTACATCCGTCGGTAATAATAACTCTACTCCTTTTTCTTTAGCTTTCGCTTCCAAAGTTTTGGCCAATTCTAACTTATCTTCTTCCACCAAAGACTTGCCAACGCTCAATCCTCGTGCCTTGTAGAAAGTGAAAATCATGCCACCACCAATCAGCAACTTATCGCACTTATCCAATAATGTTTCAATGACCCCGATTTTGCTCGAAACCTTAGAACCGCCGATAATTGCCGCCAAAGGACGCTGAGGATTGTCGATCGCCCCTTGCAAGAACTTCAATTCTTTCTCAATTAAATAGCCAGCAACGCTGGTTTTTAGAACTTTAGTGACACCCTCCGTAGAAGCATGGGCGCGGTGTGCCGTCCCGAAAGCCTCATTAACGTAGATATCTGCATTCGCCGCTAATTTCTGAGCAAATTCAGGATCGTTTTTCTCTTCTTCGGCATAGAAACGGACATTTTCCAATAAAGCAACATCGCCATTATTCATGCCGCTAACCACAGAAGCCACCGCATCGCCGATACAATCAGAACACATGGTGACATTTTGCCCCAATAACTCCGATAAGCGTTTAGCAACGGGAGTGAGGCGCAATTCCTCTTTCACCTGTCCTTTAGGACGACCCATGTGGCTCGATAATAAGACTTTTGCGCCTTTTTTCGTTAAATCTTGGATCGTCGGTAATGCTGCCCGAATCCGAGTATCGTCGGTAATTGCGCCTTTATCATCAAAAGGAACGTTAAAATCGGCTCGAACCAAAACCCGTTTACCTTTTAAATCCGCTTCTGATAAATTTGCTACAGTTTTCTTAGGCATAAGAATATTCTCCTGTTTTCGTTTGAGTTTCTCAAAATGCGATTCAATATTGCTAGGGAACGCAAATTTCCCCAGTTTGGGGGATCGATCCCTAGCTGATTGTACAGGAGCGGGTGTTACTGGAGATACAGTTTATGTTTAAAACGGTTCTATTCCCTCTCGATGCCAGTCCGGAAGCGGCTAATGCGATGAAAGTGGTTGCGGAACTTGTTCGCAAATACGAAAGTCGCCTTATTTTACTCTCTGTTGTTGAAGCGCCGACTATCGAACAGGAAACTAAAGCTCAGGAGGTCATGAGTTCCCCTCAACAGGTGGAAAAATTGCTCGATGGTGCAAAAGCGGCATTTTCTAGCAAAGGAATCGACGCGGAAACGATTGAACGAGAAGGAATGCCTTCTTTTACGATTTGCGATGTTGCAGACGAACTCGATGCCAACCTTATTGTCATGGGTTCTCGCGGCATGGGTTTAACTGCCGAAGGGGTTTCTGAAAGCGTTACCAATCGCGTGATTAATTTATCTCCTTGTCCGGTTTTAATTGTTCCGTAGTGTGCTTGGTTGCAGTTATTTCTTGTTGGTGGTGACTCTCCTTTTCCCTTTTTGCCGGGGGTTAAGGGGGGTTTTTCATCGGTTGTTAAATCCTACCATTGTTCCAAATAAGGGCGCAAATCGAGTTCAAATGTCCATGCTGTGGGGTCTTGATGAGCCAGATAGAAGACTGTATCGGCAAGGCGATCGGGGTTGAGAAAGGCATCATTCGGGCGATCGGGAAAATTAGCGCGAGTTTGAGGCACGTCTATCATGCCGTCGATAATAACATAGGAAACGTGAATATTTTGCGGTCCGAGGCTTTTGGCCATGGATTGTGCGAGACTGCGTTGGGCGGCTTTTGCGGAGGCAAAGGGGGCGGTTTTGATGCCCCCACGCCAGGAAGCAGTCGCCCCGATCGCCACGATCGCGCCGCCACCAAGTTCGAGCATATCTCGCGCTGCTTCTTGACCGCAAAGGAGCAAACCGAGGGCATTTACGCGCCAACTTTGCTCGAAGTCTTCGGGGGAGGTGTTGAGAAAATCTTTGAATTGTCCCGATCCGGCATTGTGAACTAAAACGCTAACTTTGCCGATTTCTTTGCGAATCATCTCAAAGGTTTTGCGAACGGCTTCGCGATCGCCAACATTGGTAGGAATACTAATACTGTTGGGAATCTGTTTTTCTATCCCTTGCAAGCGTTCGACGGAGCGTGCAAGCATGATAACACGGTAGCCTTCTTGGGCAAATTTTCGCGAAATAGATGCACCGTTGCCAGGACCGACTCCCGTGACCACGCATAAACGATCGCTGTTGGACATTGTTGAGCCTCTCAATTCTCGTGTTTGAATTATGCCATGAATTGCGATCGCTTCTTTTTCTAATTGAGAGTGGCAAATCTATGCCTAAAAATATATCGCGATCGCCTGGAACTGAAATTAAGCATTATTTCTTGATGAAGTATCGCGATCGCCAAACCGAAAAACCAAGTTCGGTAAACCGAAAAGTTAAAAAATAAGTACGGTAATCCTGAATTTTTTAGTTGTTAAAACCTCACTGACTTCTTTATTTATCTTCGCTAACTTAGTAATCAAAGGTAAGTCAAACAACTGCCTGAAATGATAGAAAAAGATAGCTTAGGAGGTTAATATCATGAACCTAATTCGTTTTCAACCTTTTCAAGATATCGATCGCCTGCACCAAGAAATGAATCGTCTTTTTGATGATGCACGAAATGTCCCCGATCGCTTGAATGGAAACTTTGTTCCGGCGGCGGAACTTGAAGAAACCGAGGATGCAGTTCTTCTTAAACTCGAAGTCCCCGGAATGGAAGCAAAAGATATCGATATTCAAGTAACGGCTGAAGCGGTTGCGATTAGTGGCGAACGCAAATCGAAAACTCAATCAGAAGAAAAAGGTGTAAAACGCAGCGAATTCTATTACGGTAGTTTCCGCCGGGTCATCCCTCTTCCTTCTCGCGTTCAAAATACCGATGCAACGGCGGAATATACCAATGGTATTCTCAATCTGACTTTACCCAAAGCAGAAGATGAAAAAAATAAAGTTGTTAAAGTCAGCCTCAACTAAGGGCGATCGAAAATGCGAGTAATTGCAGCGATTTGATGCCTTAGTTTTATCCAAGGGCTAGAAATTCTTCGCATATTAACGGCAGGATGGGTCGGCGATCGCTTGACCCATCCCCCTCAACTAATATTACGCTAAAATTAAGACAGAAATAAAAAGAGCGAATATTATTTTTTTCACCCCAACAAAATAGCGTATTGTTGTTCGTCAATGCGTCCCGCTTCGTAAAGAGTTTGAGTAATGTCCGAAATTCCTAAGACAGAATGGGCATTATAACCACTCTCTCGCAGTCGTTCTTTTACTCCTCCTTCATGGTCGATCAAAACAACAATATCTTCTACGACTAACCCCGCAGATTGCAACTTATTTGCCCCTTCGATCGCGCTTTTGCCACTAATCAAAATATCATCCACTACCACCACGGTTTCCCCTTGTACAAACTTGCCTTCAATTGCTTTTCTCGTCCCATGTGCTTTCGTTTCTTTACGAGGAAAAATCATCGGATGTTGTAGTCGCAAAGATAAACCGGTTGCAGTGGGAAGGGAACCATAAGGAATTCCTGCAATGCGATCGAAACTGAGGGTTTTCAATACGTCTTCATAAGCATTGAGAACTTGGTGAAACACTTGCGGTCGAGAGATAATGGTGCGAAGGTCAATATAATAGGAAAAAGTCGCTCCCGATGCTTGCACGTAATCTCCAAAAAGAATGCAGCCAATATCAAAGAGTTGCAGTATTAAATCTTGATGAGGATGCTGTTTCAATAAACAAACATCGGGAACCCAAACCTCGCAAGTTGTTCCTTCTGTGCGAACTTCGTGACAAATTTCTCCAACGCGATCGTTGAGAGATTGAAGTAATGTAACAATATTTTCTTGACTTCCCCAATCTTGAGGTACGGGTAATAATAATCCTTCTCCATTCTCGTTTAATCCTGCCCGAATCAGACCTTCAAGATTTTCCTCTTGAGCCCAAATACTCCGCAGCCAAATCAGTCTTTCTGGAGCCAGCGATCGCACTTCTGCTAAAATATCTGGAGAAGTTGTTCCCACTTCTAAGCATAATTGTTCTGGAGTTCCCCAGGCTTTCACTTCCTTAACAATTTGCAAATAAAGAGGGGAATCGGAATCAGGATATTCTTGAATGGGAAAGGCGGAAGGGTTAGACGTGCGACAAAGAATAAAGGCTGCTTTTTCGGGGTATAATAAAAAGGGCGCTGCTTGATCTTGTCCTGCGTAAGGACTGAGGGTAATTGCATCAACTTGCCATTCATGGAAAGCGGTACGAGCAAAAACAGTAGTCGTGTTAAGATCGCCGTGATTGGCATCGAGAATAACAGGTAAATGTTGAGGGATTTCTGCGAGAATTACCTCGAGTAATTCTAATCCAGAAGCCCCATAAGATTTATAAAAGCCAAAACTGAGTTTATAGGCACAAATATAAGATTGGGTTTCTTGGATCAGTCCTGTTAACCAGTCGCGAAAAGCTGTGATGAGTTGAGATTTATTCTCTGGGATGCCATAGCGATCGGGTAACATTTCTGGGTTGGGGTCTAACCCCAGGACTAAAATGCTTTGATTTTGCGCGATCGCCAAGCTCAATTTGGTGGAAAAATTCATTCTTTGAATGAGTCAAAAACTAATGAGTTGCGCTACATTGATGAGCGGTCGTTCGCGTAGCGTTCCCGGAGGGAGTAGGTATGCTGAATTTAGTTCAGCATATCCAATCGACCAAGAAAGGGTAAGGTTTGCCTCGTCTCTCTTGGTCAGCTTAACGCTTAGACTGGTCAGGTTAGGAGCTATCGTTGATTCAATATCCCGCTAGAACGCGAAGCGTTAGCGGTGAGTTTCTGACTATTTCCCGTACCATTGCTTGGAGAAGTCGCTTCTTCTTCTTTTTGTTGTCGATGCCAAGATACCGTAGGTAGAATTTGTTTTTTGTCAACTCGATTTTGATACTTTGTGGCAAAATTGAGCAAAGAATCGAGTAAAGAATCATCAAGAAGATGAGGTTTCAAGCCTAAATCGAGAAGTTTCGTGTTCTTGGCATTAAAATAATGTTCTTCCAATTCAACTCGAGGATTAGGAAGATTGTCAATCTTGACTTCCAAATCCATTTTAGCTGCCGCTTTCTTGACCTTCAACGCCAGATCGCCAACGCTAAAAAGTTCGGTAAACTGGTTAAAGACGCGGAATTGACCCGGTTCCGCAGGATTGTCGATCGCCAATTTCATACAACGTACTGTATCGCGAATGTCCAACAAACCGCGCGTTTGACCCCCCTTACCATATACCGTTAAAGGATGCCCGATCGCCGCTTGAATGCAGAAGCGATTCAATGCCGTCCCAAAGACACCATCGTAGTCCAAACGATTGATGAGAAGGTCATCCATCGCCGTTTCTTCGGTTTTCACCCCATAAACAATACCTTGGTTGAGATCCGTTGCGCGAAGCCCCCAAATTTTGCAAGCGAAGTGAATATTATGGCTGTCGTGGACCTTGGAAAGGTGGTAAAAACTACCAGGCTGTTTGGGATAAGGAAGAGTATCTTTGCGTCCGTTGTGTTCGATCTCGATATAACCTTCTTCAATATCAATATTAGGAGTGCCGTATTCTCCCATCGTTCCCAACTTCACCAAATGGCAATCGGGAAAATCCTCCTTCATGGCATAAAGGATATTCAACGTTCCTACCACATTATTAACTTGGGTAAAAACAGCGTGTTCGCGATCGATCATCGAATAGGGTGCCGATCGCTGTTCCCCAAAGTGAACAATCGTCGTTGGTTCAAATTGCCGTAGGGATTTGCTTAAAAAATCATAATCGGTAATATCGCCAATAAACAGATCGATGGTTTTCCCCGTTAACTCGGTCCATCGTTGTAAGCGTTTTTGAATGGGGGCGATCGGGGTCAGGGTATCGACTCCCAACTTCGTATCCCAATAGCGGCGACTTAAATTATCGAGAATGCCGACCTCGTATCCTTGATTAGAAAGGTGGAGGGCTGTTGCCCAACCGCAATAACCATCACCACCGATAACCAGAGCTTTCATATTATTTTTTTTCAACTTTATTTGCCAATACTGGGTAAATGTATCAGGTATTGAGACACCTTTGGAAGAGTTTTCCGTTTTGGCAGGGAGGAAATTTCTTCTTTATCCTTATATCCTTGGGTTTAACCGGCTAACCCCTCTTCTCTCTTTCCGGTACTGCCAATTTTCGCTACTCTAGAGAATCCCCAGTCCAGTTTAATTGATTGTCCAGTCAACACCGAGACCCGTTCTTGTCAATTTTTCTGAAGCAGACCGTTAGGGGCGATCGCATTATACTGAAAAGATATTCTCGTTATTAAATTGTTTCAACAATGCGAACGGTTAGTTCTTTCCAGCGTTTGGAAATAGCACCTTGAGTAATTCCTAATTCAGAGGCTAACTTAGCCTGAGTTTTGCCTTTGAGTTTGCCTTTCCAAAGTTTAAGATAGCGTCGTTGGGGATAGGAGAGATCGATACGCTCGATCGCTTTTCGGATTCGCTGCATTAAATCCTGATATTCAAGAGAGTCAAATAAATTGGCACTATCGGCGATAGTATTAAGAATGGGTTGATTTGTACCAGGAAGATTGCGATCGAGGCTGTCACAAGTTCTCAATTTTTCTCGGCGCACAAGATCGATGACCGCAAATCGTGCCACTATTGCTGCCCAATGATAGAAGTTACCGCGATCGGAATCAAATTTTTGTGCTTTGAGTTTTTGCCAGATCTTTTCTTGGGCAGTTTGCGCCGCATCTTCCCAATCAATAGCTGTTCCTCGGGTCTGTTTGCGGGCAATACGCTGCACTCTTAATTGATGTTGGGAATCTGCCAATAATTTACCAAAAATTCGCTCGTCTTCGTGAAAATCTGGCACTGGATTTTGGGTAGAAAGTTGAGTCATTTGGTTTTGAGAGAGAGAGGGAGCCTGAGAATTCATAGTCATGAGGATATTGACAACAAAAAACTGGTTTGAGTAGGGCTTTAAGTAGATTCACTGAATTCTATTCTTTTAAGTCCTGTATCTCTAGGATGACTGTCTTATTCTGGGTGAAACAAGATCGGCAATTGATAAGTAAGTGATCCGCAATTGATCTTGACATCACTTTAAATTAAGAGTAATAATTCAGCATTCCCACCATTGAAAAGTTACAGAAAATTAGCTGTAAATCTTTGAATACAGGGATTGTGTGGAAGAGGTGAAAGTTTTTTTAGCGATCGCGGAATATTTTTTGATGGCACTTCGTTACATCTAATAGAGGATGCTGAAAACACAATTTTCAATATTCCCAATGATATAGAAGGTTGACTTCTATATCAGAGATCGAAGATTTATTCGATCAAATCATTTTCTGTTGTGATATCAATCATGGGAAACAATAAAATGGATCGACGTAGTATTGTGACAACTCAAACGGACTCTAGCCTGTCCTCAAATCGTGGCATTGAGTCGGGAAATGCTGATGAAACCCAAAATGCAACTTGCAATTGCAGTTTGCCTAATAATGGTCAGGAGTGTATGTCAGCCGAAACTCCTCCATTCGATTATGTAGCCAGTGGTTTTGGTCCAGACGGTCAGGAAATCGAAGACGAACCCACATCATTAAAATCGCTTGCAACCATCGTTCTCTCCAATGGCGCTCGAGTCGAATTCTACGCAGTTGAAGAGGAAGACGGATATGGGATTGCCATGCGCGAACTGGGTGATGCAGAGCGAATGATGCCGTCTGTGTTAGCAACAATGTCAAATTTATCAGCTTTAGAAATCTATTCTAAGCTCTGCCCTAATAAACCAGTTCCACGAGAGATTGCTATACAAGCCGGACTTCAGCAAAGCGTCAACTTGACTGATACGATTGGGGAACCGTTGGAAGCCGATCTCGATAGTCTTGGAATTGTACTGCCTGTTCAGTTTGGCAGCGATTCTGGTGGTGGTTGGGGCGGCCATTTTTGCATTCCGGGTGATGGCTGGCACGCTTTTGTCGCATTTGCTTGCAATGGTTCGTATCCTGCTAATGCTTGGCGTTGGTGCGATCCAAATGCTGCTTTTTTCTGGCGCGATCGCTGGACTAATGGACATAAGCGCAAGTGTTCATTTGGAATTACTGCTACTTGTGGCGGGCCTGCAGAAACGATTCATTACTACAAAAAGAAGAGCAATGGAAAGTGGAAGCGGCTCAAGATTTGGTATTTACCCAACAACCACTGGCAATGGACGCGCTATTGCGGAATTGCAAAGCGCGATCGTTGGGTTAAGCACCGTTCTTCTATTCAGGGACAGCCATCTTTTGTAAGAAGCTTTACTGCTATATACACTTAATCCGATGGCCTTAGATTCTTTGAATACAATCGTTTGAAACTTCGTAGCGGTATTGCATATAATGCCGCTACATCAAGCTCGATATTTTCCTCTTCTGCTATGATACGATAGGTTCTACATCATTTTCTCGCAAAGGAATAGGAAAATGAGGCATAGATTGTTGTAGATTAAACCCATAGAGATCGGCACGAGGTCGGGTTTCGCTGCGACTGACGAGAATGCGATAATCCTAGGTTATCTCTTCTCCTTCCATTGGTAAAGAAGGATACGATCGCGCCTATTTTTTCCAATTCGAGCTATTCTGTATATAGAGCTTAATGAGCCACGATCGCCAATGAATAACGAACTCGCACTACAACTGCACGATCGCTTTACACGAGGCGAAATCCTCTCCGATGCAGAACAAGAACAGTTAGAGCAATGGTACGAACTACAAGATAATCTAGAGGCTGAGGCTTTAAATATCATACCACCTTCAGAATCTCTAGAAACCCTGCAAAACAAAGTCAATATTTTCCTCAATTATTATTTTTCAAACCCCGAAAAAGATTGTTAACAATAGCAAAAACTCCTTCAGCAAAATTGCGATCGCCTTCAATCTCTCGTTTTTCCATAAAAGCATCTCTCAGGGCGATCGCTTGCATTAAAATATTGTAAGTTTCGCGATCGATTAAATTTTTGCGATCGAAAACCTGTAAAAGTTCGCTTGGACTTTTGGTTTCATACTCGATATTTTCCTCTTCTGCCATGAAAGGTAAAATTGTTTCTAGAGTAAAGATGGCAGAAGCGATCGCAGTATCAAAAGCACCTAGTTCTATTATTTCTGTAATTCGGTTTAAGTATTCTTGTATATCTTCTCGATCTCGGTGTGGATAATCATACAGAAAAGTTTCGCGATCTCCTGTATCAGATTTTGCTTGAAGATTTTCTAGATTTTTTGTTACCATCATTCGATTCCCATTTATACAGCAGAAAATTCAATTTTTACAAAAATAAAAGGTCGATTTTGGTTTAAAGCTGACGCGATCGCGAGGGGAAGCTCCCGAGTATCCACACTTGGCTCGATAAGCCGCTTTCTAATAATGAGATCGGTAATTTGGCGATCGTCAATATAAATCAACAGATTAAACGCATCCAGAATCGGCTTGGCAATATTGTCAATATCGAGAGGCATCCTTTTATAATAGTAGACAACTTCAACTTGGATGAGATCGCGAGTTGGAATGGTATTAATGGGAAGATTGGCGATCGCTGTTTGACGCACTTTGGCTTTCCACGCTTGAAGTAATGCACGATTGTTGGTTTGTAAGGAAATCGGAGAACCAAAAACAATAAATTCAAAGGGTAGCAAAGATTATTCTGGTAGCAATAAATTGGTATAATGTAAGATAGCACATTCAGGATTGCAAAACGAAGCGATTCGATATGATATTGCTTCGCTTATTCTTATAAAAATTGTCCTACCCAAAGCCGATTGCCCTTGGTGAGAGAAGGGACTGGCTTCCTACTATAGTCGATCGCCAAGTCGTAACCACCGCGATCGTAAACGCTTGAGTTTAATCTTATCATCTTTAAACTTAATGAGATCGCCTCTCTATTTTTTTCCCATTTTTAACCAACTAAAAACTTGTTCGACTGTTAGCACCAAGTCAATTTCTTCAAGAATAGGTAAGCGATCGCTTCCAACAAACAATTTAGGCTGTTGCTGCGATTGAAATACCAAAATAGAGCGATCGCTTGGATCCAATAACCAACCCAGATCGCACCCATATTCCAAACAATAGCTAATATTATCAATCACTCGACTCGAACTTTGTTCGGGTGAAAGAATCTCAATTGTCCAATCCGGAAACAATAAAAAATCATTGGGCATTTCTCCATCAGCATCGAAGGGAATTCGAGACCAACGGAAAACAGCAACATCTGGGACAACCGATCGATTTCCAAAACTACATCGCAACTCTGGCAACGCATAAGCAATTTGGGGCAATTCCACGGGATCGTTAATACAATTGCACATCTTCAACTGTAACAGACTATGTTTTCCCTTTGGCATTGGCTTTTGTACAATTTCACCCTCAATGTATTCGCTAGCCGGTTTAGTTTCCGGTAACTTCAGAAATTGTTCTAGAGTGGGTGTCGAAGTGACGATTGTTGCGGTCATGTCTCCCAATCCTTTCTTAACTTATTCCCAGTTTAACAGTTTTCAATCGATCTCCTTGATTCCCTAACAAATTCTCAGATTAAATGCTTATATTTGTTATTTTTTGGCCATGCGTCTGAACAATTTGTACATTTCTGGCAGGCGATTGTACACCGCAGAAATTTTCAACCACAGTTTATTAGGAATTGCGGGATAGCCGGAAACAATAGCTTTGGGATCGACATCTTTATGTAATCCTGATTTTGCCGTCGCGATCGCACCATCACCAATTTTAACTTGATTGGCAACTCCCACTTGTCCCGCTAACAGTACCCCATTACCCACGATAACCTGTCCAGAAAGCCCTACTTGGGAGGAAATGGCGCAATTTGAGCCGATTTTACAACCGTGACCAATTTGTACTAAATTATCGATTTTCGTGTTGTAGCCGATGCGTGTCTCTCCTACAGGAGGGCGATCGATCGCACTGTTGCAACCCACCTCTACGCAGTCTTCTAAAACCACAATTCCCGACTGGTGCATCTTCACCCAACCGCGATCGCTAGGCACAAAGCCAAATCCCTCACTACCAATAACCACACCGCTATGAATGACACAATCCGCGCCAATTTTACTTCTCTCCTCAATCGTACAATTAGCATGAAGAATAGTGCGATCGCCGATTTCTACCCCAGGATAAACCGTAACATTGGGAAAAATACAAACTCCTGAACCGATCTTGACATTTTCTCCAATAACTGCATGAGCGCCAATCGAGACATCCTGCCCTAAACTAGCACTGGAGTCGATAACCGCCGTCGGGTGAATTTGCGGTTTGGGTTGATAAGGCTGATAAAAAAAGGAAATGGCGATCGCATATAACAAACGAGGATGGGGAGTTGCAACCCAAGCAATACCGCGATCGCTGGCAATCCTTTGCAATTCTTCATCTACAGGTAAAATTAAGGCGATCGCAGCCGTTTCCCCTACCATTGCTGCGTATTTTCCCCCCTCACTGTAAGCAAGAGTCTCAGCAGTGGCCGTTTCCAAAGATGCGATACCCGTTACCTGGGGGTTACAATCAGGATGAGCGGTCAGGCTAGTGCCTCGAACCAACTCAGTCTCAAATTTCTCAACAATTTCGCTAAATTTCATTGCAAGTTCGACAGATTAGATACAAATGGGAATTTCACTTCAAAAAGGACAGCGCGTTTCTTTAGATAAAGTAGCACCCAATCTGAAAGCCGTCTTTGTCGGTTTGGGATGGGATGTGAAAAGTACCGATACGGGTCACGATTTTGACTTAGACTCCTCAGTGTTTATGTTGGGTGCTAACGAAAAACTGCTTTCTGACAATCATTTCATTTTTTACAATAACCTGACCAGTCCCGATGCTTCTCAATGTGTCAAGCACATGGGAGATAACCTGACGGGGGAAGGAGAAGGGGATGACGAAGCGGTAATCGTCGATCTACGAAAAATCCCCCCAGAAGTACAAAGATTGGTTTTCACTGTCACCATTCACGACGCAGAGAAACGCGGGCAAAATTTCGGTCAGATCGAAAATGCTTTTGTGCGTTTAGTCAATGTGGAAACGAAACAAGAAGTCATGCGTTACGACTTAGTAGAAGATTACTCCGTCGAAACTGCCATGATTATGGCCGAACTTTATCTTAAAGATGGAACTTGGCGACTCAATGCTGTCGGACAAGGTTATCAAGGAGGTTTGCAATCATTACTCGATCGCTATTCTTGATAGTTGATAGTTGATAGTTGATAGTTGGACGGTAAATTTTGTGGTTATATCGTTCAATTTTAGGCTCGATCGCTTAACTCTTTTCTTTGCTTCCCTCCTGAGAGGGAAGCGATGAACAAACAATAAACAATAAACAATTTTATGACGATTAATCTACAAAAAGGACAGCGTATTTCTCTGGTTAAAGAAGCACCCGGTTTGACCCGAGTGCTTTGCGGTTTGGGGTGGGATGTCGCCCCAGGTTCCGGAGGTTTTTTGGGACTATTTGGGAGTACCCACGATTACGATCTCGATGCGTCGGTAATTTGTTTGGATTCCCAGCAAAAACTACGCGATAAAAGTGATGTAATTTACTTTGGCAATTTGCGCCATAGTTCCGGCGCGATCGCGCATTTAGGGGATAATTTAACTGGGGAAGGTAAAGGAGATGACGAACAAATTATTGTTGAATTACCACAAATTTCTCCTAAAATTGAGAAATTAGTTTTTGTTGTCAATATCTATAAATGCCATCAGCGCAAACAAGACTTCGGACAAGTGAAAAATGCTTTTGTTCGTTTGTTAAATATGGCTAATAATCAAGAAATTGCGCGTTACAATTTATCTGGTGCTGCTTATAGTGGTATGACTGGAATGATTTTAGCAGAACTATACCGGGCAGATAAGGGCTGGGATATGAAGGCGATCGGGGAGGGTATAGATGTTAATGGACTTGAAGAAATCTTGAAGTCCTATCGCTAAATAATTGTAAAATATCCGGAATTTTAACGACAATTTTGTGGAGATTGGGTATAGAATTTAATCAAGCGTCAAGCGCGATCGAATGTTGCAATCCTAGGGAGTTAAAATGACTATTAATTTAAGTAAAGGCGAACGGATCGATCTCTCTAAAGAAGTCCCCGGATTAACCAATACATGGGTTGGTTTGGGATGGGATCTTAATGCTACTGATACCGGAACTGCTTTTGATTTAGATACCTCTGTATTTATGTTGGGCGCAAATGGCAAAATTCCTGCGGATCCTTACTTTATTTTTTACAATAATTTAAAGTCTCCTGATGGCGGTGTTGAACATTTGGGGGACAATCGTAGTGGTGCTGGTGAAGGAGATGACGAAACTATTGAGGTGAATTTGGATAAAATTGATTCGTCTATTCAAGAATTGATTTTTGTTGTCACTATTCACGACGCACAAGAAAGACGACAAAACTTTGGACAAGTTAGAAATGCTTTTATTCGCATTGCTGATGCGAAAACAGAGAAAGAAATTACACGCTACGAACTTGATGAAGACTTTTCCACCGAAGCGGCTTTAGAGTTTGGTCGGTTGTATCGTAAGGATGGAACTTGGCGTTTTCAAGCAGTAGGACAGGGTTACAATTCTGGCTTATCCGCATTTGTTGAAAAGTATTATCAGAAATCTCAATAATTAAAATTTTTGTAATTCTGGCGATCGCCGACTTCTTCATTATTGCCAATTTTTGAGATTTTGGCGATCGCCAATCCTAGAACTATATTCAGGAAAATTAGAATAATGGGCATTTCTTTAGAAAAGATTGAAAAAGAAGCACCTCAATTAATCGATCTAGCCAAAAAAGCAGATATTTCTCTCAAAAAGGCGAATTTAACGCACCACCGCGCTAAAGTCGCCTTATGTTTAGATATTTCCGGTTCAATGTCTTCCCTCTATTCTTCTGGGAAAATACAGCAATTCGCCGAGAGAATTTTAGCACTGGGTTGTCAATTTGATGATGATGGTGCAATTAATATTTTTCTCTTCGGTGCAAATTCCCATGAAGCGGGAGATATGAACTTAAAAAACTTCCAAAACTTTATTAGCAGTCTTCAGCAGCGCTATCCTTTAGAAGGGGGAACTTATTACGGAAAAGCAATTAAAACAATCCGTAATTTTTATTTTCCTGGAACAGCACAAGAACCGGCTACAGGAATGTTTGGGGGTTTATTTGGAGGAGGAAAGAAACCGCAAAAAGAGGCGATCGCCGCTTCTCAACCCATCTATGTTATGTTTGTCACCGATGGCGCATCAATGGACCAACAAGTGACCGCAGAACAAATTACTCGCGCATCCTACGAACCCATTTTTTGGCAGTTTATGGCCATTGGTTCGGGAAATTTTGAGTTTTTAGAAAGTTTGGACAATTTGCAGGATCGCTATATCGATAATGCTGACTTTTTTAGCGTTAAAGACCCTCTTGCCTTTAGCGATGATAAACTTTACGATAAATTAATGACAGAGTATCCCAATTGGTTAAAAATGGCGCAATCAAAAGGATTGTTGATTGGATAATTGAAAAGAGGGGAGGTAAAATCATTAAAAGCCTAAACTTGATAGCAATTTTGTGGATTTTAGGAACTATTTTCGGTGTTTCTATTATTGCTCTAATTTTCTTCTTTTTCTGGGGTTCTTCTGGAGGTTATCCTCAAGAAAAGTATGCCGAAATTATTTCTGATGAGGGTTCTGAGAATCCAGCGCAAGATGATATATTAACGGTGGTAACTTACAATATTGGTTATTTATCGGGCTTAACCAATAATACCAGCGAACCTCGAACTTTAGAACTGTTTGAGAACAATTTGAAGACAGCAATTCAAGCCTTAAAACCGCTACAACCCGATCTAATTGGATTGCAAGAAATCGATCTAGATTCTCGACGTTCTTTTCGGATCGATCAAGGTACAGAATTAGCAAAAGGACTGGGACTTAAAAATCAGGCGATCGCCGTCAATTGGGACAAAAATTACGTTCCTTTTCCCTATTTTCCCTTCTCAGCACATTTTGGTCGTCTGCTATCGGGACAAGCAATTATTAGCCGCTATCCCATCCAAAAACACGATCGCCTTGTTTTAGAAAAAGTTGCCGATAATCCATTTTATTACAAAGCGTTTTATCTCGATCGCCTTGCCCAAGTTTCTCAGATTAAGATTCAAGAAGAAACAGTAATCTTAATTAATGTTCATCTGGAA
>NZ_JAYGHV010000029.1:0-18076 GCF_034932145.1 Spirulina sp. 06S082
GTTTCTACTCTTTTAATCTTAACCAATTTCTGGAGAAAATTTCTGGATTGAATTTCTGCTATAGTTTAAGATAAAATTCTGCTCGATCTTCAGGTTATATCATGCCAGTTGCGATCGCCTCTCGCTTTGCTCGTTATATTGTTGTTGTCAGCACGATCGCTTTGCCTTTTCAGCTTACGCTTAACCTCACGGTTAAAAAGGTAATGGCTGTAACTATTGTGCCAAAGAAAGAAATAGAATCATCTTTGCGATCGCGCTCTTTCAATCTCCAAGAAGATAGAGAAAAAATAGCAGTGTTTTCTTCTATTTTTGATCGCGAAAATGTTTTACAAGCTCAAATTATTTCTCCAGATGAACCACCCTCTACAAACCCTTTACCCGAGCCACAAATCCCTCGCCTTCCTCCTCCTTCAGAACTTCTTACTCCTCTAGAACCAACTTTAGAAAACCCCGAACTTACTCCAGAGGAAAATATTCCTGGAACGATCGAAGTTCAAAGTTTTGAAGTAATTGGCAGCACTATATTTAGCCAGGAAGAATTAGCAGAAATTACCAGAGAATACACTAATCGTCCTATTTCTTTTGCGGAACTATTACAAGTTCGTTCTAAGATTACTCAGTATTATCACGATCGCGGTTATATTACAACAGGTGCTTTTATTCCACCGCAAAATAGTCAGGATGGTGTTATTCAAATTCAAGTCATTGAAGGAGAAATTGAAGAAATCAACATTCAAGGAACAAACCGACTCCATCCTAACTATATTCGCAGTCGTTTGGGAATTGCCGTACAACCTCCTCTCAATGTGAAACGCTTGCAAGAAGCCCTCCAACTCTTGCAACTCGATCCTTTAATTGAGAACCTTTCTTCTGAGTTATCAACGGGGACAAAAATAGGCTCAAATATCTTAGAAGTTGAGGTTAGAGAAGCAGATAGTTTTAGCGTACAATTGCCTTTTAGTAACTCTCGTTCTCCAAGTGTGGGTAGCGATCGCCGAGGAATTAATATTATCGAAGGAAATGTATTGGGTTTGGGAGATAGTCTTGCTCTGGGTTATAGTAATACGACGGGCAGTAATGGGTTTGATTTTAGCTATACATTGCCTTTAAATCCTTACAACGGAACCGTGCGCCTTGCTTTGGGAAATACATCGAGTACGGTTATTGAAGAACCGTTTGATATTCTGGATATTCGCTCCAAATCTAGTTATTATGAAGTAACATTGAGGCAGCCAATTCGACAAACACCGTCAGAAGAGTTTGTCATGGGTTTGACATTTTCTCATCAAACTAGCGCGACAACACTATTAGATATTCCCTTTCCTTTATCTAATGGTGCAGACGATGATGGGGTAACAAAATTATCGGTTTTGCGTTTTTTTCAAGAGTGGACAAAACGCAGCGAACGAGAAGTTTTAGCTGCTCGTTCTCAGTTTAATTTAGGGGTTAATTGGTTTGATTCTACCCAAAATACTGAGTCTCCAGATAGTAACTTTTTCTCCTGGCAAGGACAATTTCAATGGGTAAGATTGTTAGCAGAAGATACTTTATTTGTCCTGCGAGCAGATTCGCAAATTAGCGATCGCCCTATGTTATCATTAGAACAATTTGCGATGGGGGGACAAGAAACTGTTCGAGGTTATCGTCAGGATGTTTTATTGGCAGATAATGGAGTGGTAGCAACAGCAGAACTAAGAATTCCCCTGGTGCGAGTTCCCGAAATTCAAGGACTATTGCAAATCGCTCCATTTATTGATTTTGGTCTGGGTTGGAACAATACAGAAGATAATACTCTTGACACCAATGTTATTAGTTCTTTTGGATTAGGATTGCGATGGCAGCAATGGGAGCGTTTAAATATCCGTCTTGATTGGGGTATTCCTTTAACCAATCTCGATTCCACTCCAAATACTTTGCAGGAAAATGGGCTGTATTTTTCAATTAATTATCTATTCTAATTAACTCTCAACTATAAACTATACACTAACCACTATAAACTAACCATGAAACGACTATTTAAAAACTCAATTTGGAAGCAGATAAAATGGGGACTTTTAGCGATCGCCGTTCTAATTCTTTCCTTACTACTCACCCCTCCTTCGATTGTAGCGAATCCTGTCCCCAACAGCGCGATCGCCCTCGAACAGCAAGGAAAGACCCTTTATCAAGCTGGACGTTATGCTGAAGCTGCTGCTATCCTGCAACAGTCCCTACAAGTCTATCAAAGCCAAGGAGATGAACTCGAGGAGGCCGCGATCTCAAGCAATCTGGCTTTAACTTATCGCCAAATGGGAGCGATCGCCACAGCCGAAGAAGCGATCGCCGACAGTTTAGAAATTCTGCAACGCATAGATGCAAAAGGACGCGATCGCATTTTGGCGCAAACCTTAAATATTCAAGCCAGTTTAGAACTCAGCAAAGGACAGCCGGAAAAGGCGATCGCCTTATGGGAAAAAGTTGCAAAGATATACCAAGACTTGGGAGACAACGAAGGGAAAATTCGCACCCAAATTCATCAAGCCACCGCGATGCAATCAGCCGGATTATTTCGCTTGGCTTTAAAAACTCTCGAAACCGTTAAAACTCAGTTAGAGACACAACCCGACTCTATTACCAAAGCCCTAGGATTGCGATCTTTAGGAGATACCCTGCGTTTAGTGGGAGATTTGGGCAAATCCCAAGACAGTTTAAATGAGAGTCTCTCCGTCGCCAAAAATCTGCAATCTCCCCAAGTTCTCAGCAATATTCTCTTGAGTTTGGGCAATCTTGCAAGAGTACAAAGAAACACTGATGAATCCCTCAATTTCTATCAACAAGTTGCCAATCTTTCCCCTTCACCCCTAACTAAAACCCAAGCACAACTCAATCAGTTTAGTTTATTAATTGAACAGGAAAAGACCCAAGCCGCCAGAAATTTACTCCCCCAGATCGATGCAGAGATAGAACAATTACCCCTCAGTCGCGCCGCCATTTATGCCAGAATCAATTTGTCCCATAGCTTAATGCAGCTTTCCCCCTCAGAATTCGCACCAACCAGCGCCCGAGAACTGGCGATCGCCACTCAACAGGCTCAAACTTTGGGAGACGATCGCGCCCGCGCTTATGCTTTAGGATACCTCGGCCAAGTCTACGAACAAACCCAACAACTGGATGCAGCCCTAGACCTCACTCAACAAGCCTTAATCGTCGCTCAATCCATCGATGCACCCGATATTACCTATTCCTGGCAATGGCAGCTAGGACGGCTTTTAAAAGCCACTGGAGGCGATCGCGCCGGGGCGATTTCTGCCTATCGCGAAGCCGTCAACACCCTGCAAACCCTGCGAAGCGATTTAGCCGCGATTCAATCGGAAGTCACCAATTCAGATTTACAATTCTCCTTCCGGGAAAGCGTCGAACCCGTTTATCGGGAATTCGTGAGTTTATTATTAGAACCCGAAGAAGGAACAGCCAGTCCCGCAGACATCGAACAGGCACGTAAAACCATTGAATCCCTGCAATTAGCCGAACTTGATAACTTCTTCCGATCGGCGTGTTTGAATGCAAAACCCGTCAATGTCGATCGCATCGATCGCAAAGCCGCCATTTTCTACCCGATTATTCTCCGCGATCGCCTAGAAGTCATCCTCAGCTTACCGGGGCAACCCTTAAGCCATTATGCCACCCAACTCCCCCAAGAAACAGTCGATCGCACCGTGCAAGCCCTTCGCACTTCCCTCACTCAAGCGAATCGATTTTCCTTTCGGCACGATGCAAAAGAAGTCTATGAGTGGTTAATTCGACCCATTGAGGGACAATTGGCGCAAAGTCAAGTCGAAACCCTTGTTTTCATCCCCGATGGCGTATTGCGAGGGATTCCCATGGGGGCGCTTTATGATGGCGAACAGTTTTTAATTGAAAAATACGCGATCGCCGTGGCTCCTGGGTTAGAATTAACCGACTCGGGGGCATTACAACGGGAAGAAATTCGCGTACTCAAAGCCGGTGTTTCCCTTGCCCGCCAAGGGTTTAACGCCCTGCCTGGGGTTGAAGTCGAACTGACAGAAATTAGCGACCGTGTTGCGGGAGAAGTGCTACTCAACGAGAATTTCACAGAAGCCACCATTCAAAAGGCGATCGACTCTGCTCCCTTTCCTATTATCCATTTTGCCACTCACGGAAATTTTAGTTCCAGTGCAGCAGATACTTATATTCTCACTTGGGACGATCAAATTAATGTTAACGAATTGAGCGAACTTTTACGCACGGCTGGATTGGGGGGATCGAAGGCGATCGAGCTTTTAGTGTTTAGTGCCTGCGAAACCGCAAGCGGCGATCGGCGGGCAGCCCTGGGAATTGCTGGGGTTGCAGTGAGGGCGGGCGCTCGCAGTACAATGGCAAGTTTATGGTTAGTGAATGATGAAGCAACTTCGGAATTAATGCAGCAGTTTTATTCAGAGTTACTGAAAGAAAAAGTGACTAAAGCAGAAGCATTGCGCCGCGCCCAAATCACTGTTTTAAAGAATCCCAAATATAACGGACATCCCTATTTTTGGGCTCCATTTATTTTGGTGGGTAATTGGTTATAATAACCCGAGTTGCTAGTTAAAAATAGGATACGTTTCGATCCCCCTAAATCCCCCTTAAAAAGGGGGACTTCCGGATTCTCCCCTCTTATCCCCCTTGAAAAGGGGGAGGATAGAGGATGCTTCGCTTTTCAACGATGGGGGCTGGGGGGGGATCGAATCAATAACTAGCAAGTTGAGTTATAACATCAAATTCGGTTAAACAACCCAATAATCCTATCCCATCAATTGATTAATTTGCTCTATCCATCGCTGTCTTTCCGCGTGTTCTAATTGTAGAATATCCTCTAACGGCCAGTGAAAATTGAGAGCAATATAGGCTATCTCTTGGTATAAGCGATCCAAGGGATAGCCTATGACTCCCCCACTGCTAACATTTCCCCTCCCCAGCCGTTAATTTGATTATAAAAACTTTGTAAATAATCAGAATCTATTAAAAATAAATCTTCAAGAATTGCGATCGAAATTGTGGATAATTCCTCCAATTGAACGATCGTGCGGGACAAGACAACTAACATTCGATAAGCAGGATTTTCCAACACGAGAGGATGTTTCTGGACAATCAGTTCATCGGCTCCGGTTGCCAAGCGCATCATCCCAGTACGATATAGGTTGCCCTCTTTATCGATTAAACCCTTCGGGAGGGTAAAATTGTACTTTGTAGAAATCATAATTGGCGATCTGTGGTTTTCCTCGTTCTCAGATTTAATCAGAATATAATCAGAAATAGAAAGAGCAAGACGGGAGGATAGAGTTTCCTCATTGTATTTGCCATTACAGGAGGAATTATAGTAACATAAAAAGCAGCTATTTTTGCAGTTTTTGAGAAAATCTCCAAAGCGATCGCGCTATCAAGACAAAACTAATTCAATTACCAAGATTTAGAGGAACAAATTATGGGTAGAATTAATCCCTACACTTTACGAATGCAAATCACTCGAATGTTTGAGCAAGGACAATCTATGTTTTGTACCTTGAAGGTTCGTGATTGGCTATTAGAGCGCAATGAAGACCCCGACGAATACGAGATTATTTTTCATCAAAAACCTGCACCACCAAGAGCAGTAGCAGCAATGGTTGTAGAAATTGAACTCAAGCGAAAAGACGGAGAACCGACGGATTCTTGGTTAGCCGAACAAGTGAATCTTTTTACTTGATTGAGTGCTTTGTTTGGAGTGCTTTTTCTGGTAATATTTAGAATGCAATAGTAGAATCATGTTTGCTCAATCCAATCCTCAAGATATCCTTGTAGAATTATTGACAAAAGGAGAATGCGATCGCGCTTCTCTCCTCTATCCAAAGAATTGAGAGTGAAGCAAAACAAATTGAGAATGAAGTAATTGCGGCGATCGCACTCTTCAATTTGTGACTCGATCTGACTCATTATGGCTTAAAATGACTCGGAAGCAGGAGAAGCGATCGCTCAAAATGCGACCTTCAACTCGGGTAGCAAGTTGTGAGTTTGTCCGGACAAAGTAGGAGTAAACCTCCGCTCAACTGGGAAATTAACGATACGATTAGGGAAACGATCTTTTTATCGCGATATGGTTAACCTTTCCCAAACTCGGCAGCAGAACCCACTCCCAACCTCCCCCAAGAGGAGAGACCTGCCCACCATGTACGATTTACCGAGTGAAGAAGTAGGAGAACCCGGTTTGCCCGACCAATACCATCCCATACAAGCCGAACTTCTCGAGCAAACATTTCAACCTTTGACCTACTCACCAGAGCAGGTATTTTCAGCAATGGATCTCAACATCTACTATGATGCGGACAACACGCGACGATACAAGCGTCCGGATTGGTTTGGGGTTGTGGGAGTTCCTCGACTTTACGAAGACCGAGATTTAAGAATGAGTTATGTCATTTGGCAAGAAGGAATCAATCCTTTTATCATCGTGGAGTTATTATCCCCCAGTACCCAAGCCCAAGACTTAGGACAAGTTGAATCAGATCCCGATGGAAATCCCACAAAATGGGAAGTTTACGAACAAATTCTGCAAGTGCCGTATTATGTTGTTTATGACCGCACCCAGAATTCTTTTCGAGCATTTCATTTGCAAGGTAGGCAATATCAAGAGTTAGAAATAACCGATAATCGCTTGTGGTTAGAAGAATTGGGGTTAGGATTGGGACTGTGGCAAGGAAATCATAAGAGAATCGATCGCTTATGGTTGCGTTTTTACGACGATTCCCTGAATTGGATTCCAACTTCAACGGAACGGGAAGAACAGGAAAGGCTAGAAAAAGAAGCCGCACAAGCAAGAGCCGAACGATTCAGACAATTGCTCATCGAAAATGGCATCAACCCAGATGAGACTTGAATTCAGCAAATTATTTAAAGATTCATCATGTTCTTCTTTGCACGCTCCACCTCCAAGTTGAATTTATATTGTGCGTCTGCAAGTGCCGTAGATTCAGAATACCCGGTTCCTACACTTGTGATTTCATTCCCTCTATACACTTTTCCCCGATCCATTCCTGAAGTGAAATAAGCAGTAAGTTGTCCTCTCAGAGTTAAATACCAAATCCCATCACTTTCTTGATAGCCATGTTTAAAATACAGATCCATATCAAAACGAAGATTATAAATTGGCGGACCCTTGGGCTTTTTTTTAGGTGTATAATCTTTAGGTGAGTTTTTGACGCAGTAGCTAAAAATTGGCACGAAGAAAGGACCAGCAATGATTAGAAAAGACAATATATTTCCGATAGATACGGGTAAAGCTCCTACTTCTAGAAGAATAAATAGAGGTAATCCTATTACAAGTGTAACTCCACACATAAGAATAAATATTAAGACAGAACCGCCAATAACATCACCAACACTTGGTTTTTCCTCTTCTATACTAATATACTAACCGTCCATATTGCACTTATAACACAAAGAATTATATAAAATAAGAGTTCCATGTTTCTGAATCCTTTGAAAAGTTAATGTTTTCTGCGCGTTGGGCTTTTTGTTTGACAGGCTAGATGTTGCCATCTCACAACTTACTATTCTAACCCATAACATAATCGGACAACCCAAAAGTAGGCAGATCGAAAGGGAGCAGGTCAAACCTGCTGAACAAAAGAACTACTTGACAAATGGGCAGAATAGATATAGGGATGAGAGGAGAAAATTTAGACACTGCTAAATAATAATCTGTAATCCCTCCTTAGTTTTTTTGTTCTTACACAGTTGACCTGCTCTCTATTGAGAGAGGCGATCGCGGCGGAATTTCTATCTATACTAAAATCAGGAAATAAGAATTAAAATGCCTCAAAATCCTCATAGTGGTTATCATTGGGATGGAATCAGCCGACGCTTTTTTGAAGGTTGGTACTATCGCGTTACCCTGCCTCAACTCCAACAGACTTTTGCTTTTATGTATTCTTTGGAAGACCCCTTGGGAGGGCAATATAGTGGTGGATCGGCACAAATATTAGGGGCAAACGATGAGTATTTATGGCGCACTTTTCCCGATGCTAAATTATTTTGGGCAGAGGGCGATCGCCTTGCTTTAGGACATTGGCGAAAAAGAGATTTAGATATTCCTCCTCAAGAACTCGATCCCGAAGAATTTACCCAAAATATTCAGGAAGGATATCAAGCAACAGATAGGCTCAATCAAGGGTTTATTCGCGATCCAGCCACCAAGTTTTACTGTCGCTGGCAATATACTATTCAACCTATTTATGGCTGGGGAAATGCCAATTCTCCCCAACAATCTACCGCCGGTTGGCTATCTCGTTTTCCGATTTTTGAACCGGGATGGCAAATTTTAATGGCGCATGGTTTAGCAACAGGATGGATCGATTGGAATGAGCAAAGATATTATTTTACTGATGCTCCGGCCTATAGTGAAAAAAATTGGGGAAATTCTTTTCCTCAGAAATGGTTTTGGTTAAACTGCAATGCCTTTACAGGAGAAAACGATCTGGCTTTAACCGCAGGAGGAGGAAGAAGAAAAGTAATGTGGTGGATGGAATCGGTGGGATTAATTGGCATTCACTATCAAGGGAAATTCTACGAGTTTGTTCCTTGGAATGCAAGCATAAAATGGCAGGTTGAACCTTGGGGAAAATGGCAAATGCAGGCGCAAAATTCTGAATATGAAGTAGAACTCATTGGCAGCACCGATCGCCGGGGAATTCCCCTCAGAGCGCCCACAGAATCGGGATTAATATTTTGTTGCCAAGACACGATGAAGGGAGATTTACAATTAGAATTACGCAAGCGAGGAGGAGCAGTAATTTTGCAAGCAAATAGTTCAGTTTGCGGGTTAGAAATTGGGGGTCAACCTTGGGATGAATCTTGGATGCACTAAGAAATTACCTCGAGTTTTAAGTTATCAATTGCGATCGCCTCGTAAGCATTCAGGTCGAGGGGTTGACAAAAAGAGAAGAGTAAGTAATGTAGAAGAATGAAAATTCGAGCAACTGCCATCTCAAAGGCGAGAAACCCAAGAAGCAAGTGCCTATGCGAGTTGGGCAGAATCGTTTAAAGAGCGCATCCAACAGACTATTGACGCTTGGTGGGAGAAAGCCGGTTATGGGGCGCGTTTATTGTTGCGTTCTTTCGAAAAGTAGCGCAATGGATTACAAAAATCATATTACCGGATACAACCACAATAATTAGTAAGACAAAAAATTTAGAACAAGTGTTAGAGCAATTAAAACAAGTAGAAGGGATGACTTTTTTTGATGAAAAAACCAAAAACACAAAATATGGAAAAATATCTTCTAATGATATCAAGTTAGAAGAATTGGAGTTCAAAAGTTCTTTGAGTGCATTTTTAATCACTAATACTCAAAATGATACCCCCCGGTGTACGGAAAATGATCCTCAACTCCAGTGATAACCCACTCCATTCAGGCGATCGCCTCAACAACCCGTTAATGCGTAAGTCCTACTTTTCTGAAGCGCGATCGCGTAACTAACAATTATCGAGAATTGAAATCAATATTATTTTCTCGCAATAAACGTTTCAATCTCTTGTTGCGCTGATTCTGCTTGCAGCTAGAGAGCGAGACGCTCCCACTACTGTATTCTATCGTCATGGTAGTGCGGGCATCCTGCCCGCTAATGCGTAAGTTCTATTATCGTTTCGTTGAATCAATATGTCTACCCCTACAGGTTTAAGTGAAGCTGAGGCGATCGCGCGACGCAAAGCAGGTCAAGGAAATAATGTTACCCTGGAAACCAGTCGCTCTTATTTACAAATTCTCCAAGAAAATCTGTTTACTTTTATTAATACTGTCTTTTTTACCCTGAGTATTTTCTTGATTTTTTTAGGACGAGTTGGCGATGCCGTCTTAGTAGGAGTGGTGATTTTAGGAGGGATAATTATCAATGTTTTGCAAGAGGTTTGGGCAAAACAAAAACTCGATCGCATTGCCTTATTAACTCGTCCCCAAGCAACGGTAATTCGGGCAGGGAAAGAACGCAATATAGACCCTAAAGAGATTGTGATGGGTGATATTCTCGTGCTAGAAATGGGGGATCAAATTGTTGTTGATGGAGAAATTATTGGCGAAACTGGAGTTGAAGTCGATGAATCTCTACTCACGGGAGAATCTGATGCGATCGCCAAACAAACCGGAGATACAGTTTATTCGGGAAGCATTTGTACGAGCGGCAGTACTTATTATCAAGTGACTCAAGTTGGCAAAGCCAGCGTTGCCTATCAAATTACCGCAAAAGCACGAGAATTTCGCAAAACTTACACGCCTTTACAATTAGAAATTAATATTGTTATTCGCATTTTTCTCCTACTGGCAATTTTCCTTTGGATTTTAGTTGGAATTGCTGTTTGGACGGGGTTTTTAAACTTTCGAGATGGCGTACAAAGAGCCGCCGTAATTGCTGGATTAGTCCCCAGTGGTTTATATTTATCAATTACTTTGGCTTATGCTTTGGGAGCAGTGCGAATGGTGGGTCAAGAGGTATTAATTCAACAGGCCAATGCAGTCGAATCCTTGAGTAATGTTGATATTTTGTGCTTGGATAAAACAGGAACTTTGACGGCTAATCGAATTCATCTTCATCGCCGCGATGCGATTGATATTTCCGATTTAGAGTTGCGAGAAATTTTAGGAGATTATGTTGTTAATAGTACAGCAAAAAACAAAACGAGTGAGGCGATCGCCCTAGTTTGTCCAGGAATAAAACGAACAGTCACTGGGGAAATTCCCTTCTCTTCAACGCGAAAATGGAGCGCGATCGTTTTCGATGATTCTCAACGACATGGAACCTATATTCTCGGCGCACCAGAGATGTTAGGCGATCGCGCTTCTTTAAGCATAATTCACCAGGACAAAATTAAAGACCTAACTAAACAAGGATTGCGGGTTCTCCTCCTCATTCATCATCCTCAAATTTTAGCATTAAATGAAATTAAAAATTTTCTCTCTTCCACATCTATATCTGGAGATTTAGACCCAAATATAGCCAGTTTTACTCCCCTAGGAATTATCAGTTTTGGGGACGAATTACGCCCCAATGTAAAAGAAACTCTAGCCGGTTTTACTACCGCAGGAATTGACTTAAAGATTATTTCAGGAGATAATCCCGATACAGTGGCTTCTCTGGCAACACAGGTAGGATTAGGAGAGAAAATACCGATTATTTCTGGTGTAGAGTTAGCGCAAATGGATGATGCTGAATTTACTCGCGCTGCTAAAAAATATCAAATTTTTGGGCGCATTACACCAGAACAAAAAGCCCAATTAGTGGGGAGTTTACGAAAAGAGGGACATTATATTGCAGCAATGGGAGATGGAGTAAATGACGTTTTAGCTTTAAAAAAAGCAAATTTAGGGATTGCAATGGAAAGCGGCAGTAAAGCGACGCGAAATGCTGCGGATATTGTGCTATTAAAAGATTCTTTTGCATCTCTTCCTCATACCTTTCTGGAAGGTCAGCGCATTCGTAATGGTATTCAAGATGTTCTAAAATTGTTCATGGTTCGGGTATTTGTGGTAACGTTAATTATTTTTGCAACGGGACAAGTTTTAGGGACTTTTCCTCTGTTGAATAAACATAGTGCTGTCGTCACCATTGTTGCTGTTGGACTACCAACCATGTTTATGCCAATTTGGGCAAAAACGGGACAATTTCCTCGAGGTAGTATTGTTCGATCTTTATTAACTTTTACCCTTCCTGCTACTTTAAGCATGACTTTAACAGGGTTGGGAGTATATTTGGGATATTTGGTTAAGAGTCTTTGGGATGCAACAGATAGCGAAGTTATGACTTCTTTAGCACTAGGATTATCGGGATCGGCGAGTTTGAGTTTATGTAATGCTATTGTTAGTTTGCAGGGCGCATTTTTAAGCGATCGCCTTCTGGCTATTCCTCGCAGTGCTTTGGTGACAATTTTGGTTTGGTGCGGGTTGCTATTAATTCCTTTTCTCAAACCTCCAACCACAGCTTGGGTAGGTGGAGAAGCACTATCTAAAGATTGGCGCTATACAGGCATTGCGATCGCATTATTGGGTGTATATTGTCTCATACTCGCTATTCCGGTCACGCGCAACTTTTTTGAACTATCTTTGTTAAGTTGGCTGGATTATTGTATTCTTGGTTTGGTGGCTTTGGCCTGGTGTTTGGTCTTGCGCTATTTATGGCGAACAAAATTATTAGATCGCTTTTTAGGGATCGAATTAGAATAAAATAAAAATGCCATAAAATTAAAAATCAATTGGGTAATAAAAATGACTCTCGATCGCCCCCAAGGAAGAATGCTCCTTGCTCATAATTTTGCCTTGACTGAAACAATTGTTCCCGAAATTTCTCGAGAAGCATTTGTGTCCCTTTTTCTGGAAGAATTGGGCGATCGCACCGATATGAGTTGTCGTCCTTTAGATCATGCTCACTGGATGCTTGAAATTCTTTTTGATCCTGAAGTATTAGAACCTAAAAAAGTAGGAGAAATCTGTGCTGAAGCTCTAGCCGAAACTCGAAAGATACAAAAAGTATATCCAAAAAGTTTCTATAATATTCTCATTTTAGCCGGACAGAAACAAACTCCCGTCGCGAGTTCCGATCCCGACAGTCTTCAAACTGGAGAATGGGGAGTTGATGTTGTAGAAACAGAATCAATTGCAGCGTTTCTCGACTCCATTGGTTGGAAGGAAGAAAACGATCGCAAACCGACTATTTTTCGAGTTGAACTACAAGTTTAATTTCTCGAACCCAATTAAATGCTAAATTTTAAATATTCAACTCTCATTGATGCGTCGGTGGAAACGGTTTGGAATTTTCACGAAAGAGCCGATATTTTGCAAGTTTTAACACCCCCTTGGCAACCTGTAAAGGTTATTCGTCGTGAAGGAGGTTTAGGAGTGGGTGCAATTTCTGAATTTCGCCTATTTATTGGCTTTATTCCGGTGACTTGGGTGGCACGTCATACCCACTTCAAGCTATATTGTTTCTTTATTGACGAACAAATTGAGGGTCCCCTAGTTTCTTGGCAGCATCGTCACCAATTCGACGACGAGGGAGGACAAACGAGATTAACTGATGCGATCGCATACGAACTTCCTGGAGGTGGGTTAGCTGAATTTTTCCTCGGTTGGTGGGTGGAGTTGCGCTTGCGGGATATGTTTCGTTATCGTCATGAGGTAACGCAACAAAAATGTGAAAATGCCTATCATAGTATTGATGATTTGTCAAGTTAATTAGAGTGAGAAAAAAATATTAATTTCCGACAAAACTCAAGATAGTCTCAAAAAGGTCGCAGGAGGACGAAGAGGAGGAAAACGGCAATTGGATCGAAATCTGTGGGAGAAACTGGCTTAAATTTCTGGGAGCAATAGAATAGAGTTATAACGCGATCGCGATATTCTAAACTGGGAAAAGAATTGTCCTGCTTCGTATATTTAACTAAGCAAAATCATCATGGTTAGATCTGCTGTTTCCCAATTGCCTACAACCCAAAGTAGTAAATTTTCCTGTCCCTTTCCCATCGATCGCTATCCCACCGTGGGACTCGAGCATGGAGAAGGAGGAAAACTGATGCAGCAGTTAATCGAACAGATGTTCTTACCAGCTTTCACACTTCCAGGACAGCGATCGCCAACTCTTCACGACTCCACCGAAATTGTCGTCCCTGGCCCAAAACTTGCCTTTAGTACAAACTCTTATATGATGCGTCCCTTCTTTTTTCCAGGGGGAAATATCGGCGGGGTTTCCGTGTATAGTACCATTAACAACTTAGGCATGAGCGGTGCGCGTCCCCTTTATCTCACGACTGGATTTATCATTGAAGAGGGTTTTTCCACCAAAACATTATGGCGCATTGTGCAATCTATGCGCCAAGCATCTTTGCAATCGCGGGTACAGATCGTAGCGGGGGATACGCGAGTTGTCCCCAAAGGAACAATAGACGGAATGATCGTGAATACTTCAGGATTGGGTGCGATCGAACATAATCTCTTAATTTCTCCTTTATCCGTGCGTCCAGGAGATGTCATTCTGGTGAATAGCGATATCGGTCGCCACGGTATTGCGATGATAGCACAGGAAGCAGGACGAGAATGGGATGGAACAATTGCCAGCGATTCTGCACCTTTTGCGAGTTTAATCTTACATTTGCTCAAATCGAGGGTAGAAATCCACTGTTTGCGGGATATCACTCGTGGAGGACTAGCCAGTGCTTTAAATGCGATCGCGCAAACAGGAAAATTAACGATACAAATTGCCGAAAATAGCATTCCTCTTCGCAAAGATGTGCGCGAAGCCAGCAAAAGCTGGGGAATCGATCCTCTCTATACAGCCAGTGCTGGCTGCTTTTTGGCGATTATTCCCCCTTCTTCAGTTAAACTGGCTCTGGAAATTCTCCGCACTCAAAATCCTCGTGCTTGTGCAATTGGAACTATCGTTGGTCGTAGCGATCGCGCTACGGGTTTGATCCAATTACAAGGGACTGCGGGAAGACGCTTTCTGGAATATAAAAGATAAGCAGATTTAGCTGCTTGTTGAGGGTAAAAAATAGCAATCCGTCAAGGAAAAAAAGAACATGGTAGAATTGGGATTAGTACAATAACTCGTCTGCAAATTTATGAAAGGTTTCTCCAATCCGCGATCGCGCTTTAGCATTGTGACTCTGATTGTTTTGACGGCTTCAGTAGTAATTCCTAAATCAGTAAATAGCCAACAGATTCCCGACCGCAACCCTGAAAATCCCTATCCTGAAGAAATTGTGGGCAGATTTGTGAATAGTTGTACTAATTCGGCAACGACTCAGACGAACATTCCTGAAACGATGGCGCGATCGGCTTGTCAGTGCATGATTTGGCAAATTCAAGATCGTTATAGTTTTGAAGATTTTGCCACGCTTTCACAGCGCTTTTCCCAAGATAGAGAAGCTGCTCAAGAATTTGTGCAAATTGTTACTGCTTGTTCCCCAACACCAAATAGTTAAAAAAATAATGAATGATGGGTGCTTCTTTACCAAAAAACTGGGTTTAAAGCCCCGTCCTCTCTTACTTGGTTGGATATGCTGTTCGCGAAGCGTTCCCGGAGGGAGTAGGAAACCTCAGCATCCCCCAAGCGCTTAAGCGAAGCGGAGGTCGGCTTTGAGGAATGTAGTGGAAAGAAATTATTTGTGGTAAACTAAAACAATTAAAGGAGGTGATGTTAATTGTTTGGTTGTCAACAAAACTTGATTAAAGACTCAGAAAATTTGCCATTTCTTGAATACCTTTGTAGAACAGCGAATAAACTCATAAACTGTGGCGTTTATTTGGCACGTCAGTGGTACTTCAAGTGTAACTATATCACAGGAAAGTACGATCTAGAAAAAGAACTGAAGCAAAATTTCAATTATCAGTTTCTTCACTCTCAAGCTGCACAACAAACTTTAAGAGGCGTTGCTGAGTCTTTCAAATCCTATAAGGAACTTTCTAAGAAGTACCTCAAAGGAGAATTAGAAAACCGTCCTCGACTTCCTAAGTACCGGAAAAAGGGAGGATTGGGAACAATAACTTATCCTAAACAAGCACTGAGACTAAAAGAGGATAAAGTCAGAATTCCTCTAGGTTTAAAAGTAAAAGCAGCCTTCGGAGTTGATGCGTTTCTGTTGCCAATTCCTGCTAATCTCGACTTTAAAAAGATTAGAGAAATTCGTATTCTCCCTCGTAATGGGTGCTTTTATGTGGAGTGGGTTTATCAATTAGAACCTCAGCAAATGGAGCTAGATAAGGATAAAGTTCTCGGTATCGATCATGGTTTGGACAACTGGTTAACCTGTATTAGCAATACGAGAACGAGTTTTATTGTAGATGGGAAACACCTCAAATCAGTCAATCAATGGTACAACAAACAGATTGCGACGATTAAGGAGAATAAACCTCAAGGATTCTGGTCTAAAAGACTATCTCACATCACTGAAAAGCGTAACCGTCAGATGCGGGATGCGGTTAATAAAGCAGCGAGATTGGTTATTAACCATTGCTTAGAAAATGGCATCGGTCGCGTTGTCTTTGGTTGGAACAAAGGACAAAAGAACGGTATCAATATTGGTGCTAAGAATAACCAAAAGTTCGTGCAGATTCCCACAGCCAAACTCAAAGAACGCATCAAGCAATTATGTAAACTGTACGGGATTGAATTTGTTGAAACTGAGGAAAGTTACACCTCGAAAGCATCGTTTTTAGATGATGATTTCTTGCCAACATTCGGTGCAAAACCCGAAAGCTGGAAACCATCAGGAAAGCGAATTAAGCGGGGATTATATTGCACTCAGAATGGTTTGTTCGTCAATGCTGACTGCAACGGAGCAGCGAACATTTTGAGAAAAGTAGCGGCAACTTTAGGATTATGTCTTAAAGAAGTCAGTAGCGGCGTTTTGACTACGCCTGTAAGAGTTCATTATTGGACTGCTTCCGAATCCCCGTCTCTTTAGAGCGGGGAGGGTCAATGTTGTTTCATCCAAGCTATACAGTTTTGCATTTGTTGCTTGATGGTTTCGCGATCGCCATTATAGCGCCGACCGTGACCGGGAAGCACCCACTCAAAGGAATAATTGGCCAACTTTTCCATTGAGATAATTTGTTCTTCCCAAGAATACCAACAAGCGCGACGAAAGGCGTATAAATCTCCGGTGTGACGCGATCGCGCTAAATGATCGCCACTAAACAAAAAGGTATCTCGATAGAGTAAAACGGTATGGCCTTTTGTGTGGCCTGGGACGGGAATAATGAGTAAATCGGGTGCTAATTGTATCGTTTCATTGCCTTCGGGTTGAATTTCAACTTCTCGCGTGCTGCTGTTAATTTCATCCTTGTGAAGAATGCGATCGCAGTGAAAATGTTGCTGAAATTTTTGATGATCGGCGACATCATCCCGATGGGTTAAATATAAATAGCGAATTCCTCCCATTTCCTCTAAACGCTTGACTAAAGGAGGAGAAAAGCGGGGAGAATCAACTAATATATTCCCCTCTGGTCTTTGTATGAAGTAACTGGCTGCACCATAGGAATTTTCTGCATGATAGCCGCAGTGATAAATATTTTCAACAATGGCTAGAGGAAAACTTTTTTGTGCTGTTTTGATATCAGTGGGTTTGTTTTCTGTACCAATAGAAGCGGTAGGACAAGAAAGTAAGGCTTGCAAGGCTTGCAATCGTTCTTTTTCATCGGTAGGTTGATGATACACGGCGGATTTTTCCCCCGCACGATTAAACACTGTCGGGGACATCCAGCGACAGGTATCGCAGTCAATACAAGTCTTATCTACATAAAAGTCACCACTAACATTTTCAAGTCGGCGTTGTTGCAGTGTAGCCATTATTTTAGAGCGTAATTTTTTAACAATATTTCTCTATTATAATTGCGATCGCGATGCTCCTGTCCATATCTGCCGCGATCGCCTGTCTTTAAGCCGAAGTTAGAGCGTGTTTTTGCAAGTCTTCAAGAGCGATCGCTTCCAATGCTCTTACGTGAGTTGCGGCGAGAATCACTGGAGGAGCAACCCCGATTTCAAAGGCTTCTTGCCAACGAGAGGCACATAAACACCAGCGATCGCCTGGTTTGAGTCCAGGAAAATCATACATAGGGACAGGGGTGCTTAGATCGTTTCCTTGAGCTTTGCTGAATTGGAGGAAAGCCGGGGTTACTTTAACGCAGACAACATGAGAGCCATAATCTTGTCCTCCTGTGTTGCAATATCCGTCTCGATAAAAGCCAGTCATAGGAGAAGTACAGCAACATTCTAAGGGAGTACCGAGTACATTTTTTGCGTCTGTCATTTTGAGTTTGAGAAATTGCTATTTTTATCTCTTTTTATCCTAAATCCTAGAGGGAGGCGATGTAAGGATTCAGGTCTTGGGGTTGACAAAAGACTCCAATTCAGTTGGGTTGTGGAATCAGAGATAAAGAGGTAGAATTGGATGCCCTCGTCAAAGAAAGAGCCTGTTGAAAAAAGTCAACTGGGATTTATGGAGCAAAGAACGCAACAATAAACGCGCCCCATAACCGGCTTTCTCCCACCAAGCGTCAATAGTCTGTTGGATGCGCTCTTT
>NZ_JAYGHV010000030.1:0-17469 GCF_034932145.1 Spirulina sp. 06S082
CCAAATAATTTTTCGGCACTGCTGTTGAAGGTTTCGACGATCGCGCGATCGTCAATGACAATGACTCCATCGGCGGCAGTTTCTACAATAGCGCGGTTTTTGCGCTCGCTTTCTTCTAATTCCTTTAACATAGGGCGACTCAGCCGCAGATAGGCGATCGCGCCAAGGGTACTGGCTACAATGGCCGCCACAATCCCCAACAGGGCAATTTGCAGGAAGGGGGCGCGGAATTCATCAAGGTCAATTTTGACCACTACCCCCAAATCGCTGTCTACAACGGGTTCGTAGGCGGCAATCACCTCGATTTGGCGATAGTCTTGACCAATTTAACTGCCGGATTCTCCTGCAATAGCTTTATGGGTAGGTTCCGCCCGATCTTGTTGTACCAAGGGGATCGGGTTGGGGGTGCTGGTTTGGTTGTTGCGCTGGCTGAGTAAAAAGACAATGCGATCGCCGTCGCGTTTGGCGAGGAGAATTTCTCCGGTTTTGCTAGATTCAGGGGAGGCTTTGAGGGTCTCTGTCAGGGTTTTAACGAGGGCTTCTTCATTCTCCTCCTTCCCCTTAAGCGCTTCCAAGGAACGCGCTTGGCGTTTCGCTTTGTCTACCAATCGCCCTTGTTCTTGTTGTAGTGCAGTCTGATAGAGAAAATAAATACCGGTCCCCGCGACAACGACGGAAAAGGTTGTCATGGTGAGAATCAGTAGTCCTAGGCGCTGGCGATTTTTCATACTTCAGTCTTTGGTACTCAGCGAACGAGGGTTCGAGCAATATTAATTGAGTTTACCCTCAGATGAGGTCAAGCGGTTCGATTTTGGCTAGGGTTATTGTACCGATTGCGTGTCGCGATCGCACGGATCGATCTCGGTTTCGGGAATATTTTCTCGGTTTGGGGGATTTGGGGGGATGCGATCGAGATAGATTAATATTTAGGTAGATTAATATTTAGGACTTCTGAAATTATGTCTCTACAAGAAGAAATTGACAAAACAAGAAAAGAAATTCGGACAGATGGTTACTCCATGTCTATTGGTGAATGGCTCAATCTTTATCAGAGTGATGAAATTGATATTCACCCAGATTTTCAACGATTTTTCAGATGGTCAAAACGTCAAAAATCAATTTTTATAGAATCAATTCTTTTGGGGATACCAATCCCACCCGTTTTTGTCAGCCAAAGAGATGATGGGATTTGGGATGTTATCGATGGCTTGCAAAGACTTTCAACAATATATGAATTTGTAGGTCTAATTAAACCGATCGATCCAGAAGATGAGATACCTTTTTCTCTACAACAAACCACATATCTCCCTTCTTTAGAAGGAAAAAAATGGAACGATCCAGACGATCTAAAAAACTCTTTAACTCAACCACAACGTTTGTTAATAAAACGCGCAAAAATCGCAGTCAATATTGTTGAAAAAGAAAGCGATGAAATGATTAAATACGAACTATTTCAACGGCTCAATACAGGAGGCTCAATTGCAACACCACAAGAAGTGCGAAATTGTATTCTTTTAATGCTAAACAAAAAAATGTATCAATTGATACGCTCCCTTGCAGATAATGAGTTGTTTAAAAAATGTATTTCTTTGAGCGATCGGCTCTATGAAGAACAATATGATATGGAATTAGTTTTACGGTTTGTTCTTCTTTTTGATAAAGATGAGAAAAATCTGAAACAATTGGGAGGAGATGTACATATTTTTTTAACAGAGAGTATGCGTACAATGGCTAGTCAACAAGATTGGGATAGTAGCAATATAGAAAATGCGTTCAATCAAACTTTCGAGACTCTTGATAAAATAATGGGCGACAATAGCTTTAAACGATATAAATTAGAGGAGGATAGATTTCTGGGAGGCTTTTTATTATCTGCCTATGAGGTAATAGCATTAGGAATTGGATATCATTATCAAAATCCTCCTCCAACTGATGAAATATTAAGTCGAATTAAAAGTATTTGGTCTCATGAAACTTATAAAAAATGGTCGGGAGCTGGAGTTAATGCGACTAGGCGCTTACCCTATCTTATTCCTCTCGGTCGGGAGATATTTTCTCCATCATGAAAATCCGAACTTTAGAAGAACTTAGCGATAAATTGTCTGGCGATCTTGCTTGGCGAAAGAGAGAACTTGCAGCAATGAAATCTTTAATTGCAACAAGAAGTTTTACGCCACGAGAGCATAAGGCATTAGTTCGTAGTGGCTTATGTATTCTTTATGCTCATTGGGAAGGTTTTATCAAATTTGCAGCTAATGCTTATTTAGATTACATTAGGTTTAAAAAGCTCAAATATAAAGATATTTCTAGTAATTTTTTGGCTTTAGCGATGAAAGAAAAACTTACTGAAGCAAAAGAAACGAATAAACCATCTTTGTATATCCCTGTCTGTGATTTTTTTCTTACCGAACTAGAGCAAAGATGCAATCTACCCAAAGATATAATTTCTACAGGTTCAAATCTTTCTTCTGAAATTTTACAAGAAATTACATCTATTTTAGGAATAGATTTTTCTTTTTACTCTACCAAAGCTATCTTGATTGATACACAACTTTTAAAATCGAGAAATAGTATTGCACATGGCGATTATTTATCAATTGATAGTGCAGGATATATGGAGTTACACGAAGAAGTTATTGCAATGATCGAGACATTTCGCAATCAGATTGAAAATGCGGCTATCCAGGAAAAATTTAGGCAAAATTCATCTTAACTCTTATTTACTTTTCTTTACACACGTTACGATGTTTGTGTCCGACTACTTAGGAACTTTTTGATGATTTTATGTTAAAGTGAAATTAGGAAACAATTGGCTAGTTAATCTTTGATTTTCTACTACTTACTTACTAAATTTTACAACTTAATTCCCAATACTTGAGTATGCGCCCCTCGTGCTTGTGTTACCCCAATAGTCCGTTGTGCAGATTCAATCATGGGACGACGCAAACTAACAACAATAAACTGCGCTTGTTCTGCTTGTCTTTTAATCATTTTAGCTAACCTTTCCACATTTGCACCATCTAAAAACATATCTACTTCATCGAAGGCATAAAAAGGAGAAGGGCGATAGCGTTGCAGGGCAAAAATAAAGCTAAGTGCGGTTAAAGACTTCTCTCCTCCAGACATAGAACTGAGACGCTGTACGGGCTTTCCTTTGGGATGGGCGATGAGGTTTAATCCCCCAGAAAAGGGGTCTTCTTCGTCATCTAAACCCAAGTAGCCGTCACCTTCAGAAAGACTGGCAAAGATGCCTTGGAAGTTCTCATTTACAGCATCAAAGGCTTCTCGAAAAGCACGGAAACGAAGGGTTGTAAAGTTTTCAATTCGGAGTAATAGTTCTGTACGTTCCCCTTCTAAAGTTGTTAGTTTTTCTGACAGTTCTTGTAAGCGTGCATTTGTGCGTTCGTGTTCCTCTAATGCCAACATATTAACTGGTTCCATTGCTTCGAGACGACGTTGAGCATTGCGGAGTTCTTTTTGGAGTTGTTCGAGGTGAGTTGTGTAGGTTTCTGCGGTCAGTTTTTCTCCTTCTGAAGGAACGAGATCGGAGACTTCGGGAAGAGGATCGGGAAGTTCTAATTCTTGTTCTTGACGCTGTTGTTGTAAATTGGCTAAAGATGCCTGGCGTTCTTGTTGACTATCTTGGATTTTTTGCTGTTGCCAAATTGTTTTTTGTTGACTATCTTGGAGACTGCGGAGAGTTTCTTCAGCCCGATCGCGATCGCGTTTCGCTTCCATTAGTTCGCTGGATAACAGTTGCAAAAGTCCTTCACTTTCTTGAATTTTCTCTTCAACTTTGGTTAAGTCTTGAGTAATTTTGATTTGTTGTTGTTCTGCTTCTATTTTCTTCTTTTGTTCTACCGTCAGCATTGCCCGCGATCGCTCTACTTTTTCTTGCAAGCGCAAACATTGATTTTCTAGGTCTAATAATTGATTTTCTGCTTGACGAAATGCCTGTTCTTTGACCTGCAGTTCTTTTTCTTGTTCTTTAATCAAGGCTTGAATTTCTTGCCATTCACTAGAAGTTTGATTTTCTTCCAATTCTGCTAATTTTTCCTGTTCTCCTTGTAGTTGCTGTTCTAATTCGGGCAAAGTCTTTGCTAATTCTTGTAGGCGAATTTTAGCATTACCCGATTCTTGACAATTATGGGTTAATTGTACGGTTAATTGTTCCTTTTGTTTCGAGAGGCGATCGCGTTCTTTTTCTGCTTGTTCTTGACGGAGATTTTGTTCTCGCTGCTGCTGCCGAGTTTCAGTTAACTTTTGGCTCAATTCCTTGACAATTTCCGATTTATCTGATAGCAATTTCTCGCATTTTTCGAGAATAATTTCAATTTCATTTAAACGATTTGTAAGAGTATTAATCTCTTGGGATTTTTCGGGAACGGCGGTACCAAAATGGAGGGAAGAACGCGCATTAATACTTCCTCCAGTCATCGCCCCACTACTTTCTAATAACTCTCCTTCTAAGGTGACAATCCGAGCTTTTCCTAGATTAGCACGAGCCTCTTCTAAGGTTGCAAAAACAACAGTCGTGCCAAAAACATAGGCAAAAATTGGCTTATATTTAGGATCGCAATCAATTAATTTAAAAGCAAAATCAATAAATCCTTTCGCATAATTTAACGGCGAAGATTGAGGAATATTGGGTTTTCTCATTTTATTTAAAGGCAAAAATGTAGCTCGTCCTCCTCTTTTCTGTTTTAATAATTGAATGCCCATCGATGCAACAGTATCATCTTCAACTACAATATTAGCCAATCTTCCTCCGGCTGCTGTTTCTAGAGCAAGTTTATACTGCTGTTCGACTTGCGCTAATTGTGCCACTAAACCACATACCCCAGGAATATCAGCTTTGAGGATAATTTGGGTAGCATTCGTTCCTTGTACTTCTTGTTGTGCTTGAGCTTTGGCTTCTAATTTGTCTAATTGTCGCTGTTTCTCTCGCTGTTCATTTGACAATCTATTTCGCGTTTCTTCAGCCAGATTTCGTTCCTCTTCAGCCGTGGCTAATTGTTGCGCGATCGCTTGAATTTCTGCTGCAAAAGCTGTATCATTAAAATTAGAGAAATTTTCATTTTGTGTTGCAAGTTCTTCTTCAACCGATCGCAACAGTTGAGTTTGTTCTACTATTTTTTGTTCGAGTTGATTTTGGCGTTCTTGTAATTGTGCTTGTTCTGTACGCTGAGGATCGATTAGTTTTTGCAAGGAACCGATATGCTTGCTTAAAGCGGCTTGTTGTTGAACCCAAATATCCGACGCAGCAGCGAGTTCATTGGCTTGGTCTTTATATGCTGCTAAATTATTACGATCGCGATCGCATTCTACCTGTAATTTCTCCATTGTTTCATTTTCCAACACCGACTGTTCCTGACTGAGGCGATCGAAGTCATTCCGAAACTGTTCGATTTCTTGAGTCGTGCGTGAAATTGTTGCTTCGGCTTGTTGCAAAAGCGAATTTAACTCTTGTTGACGCTGTTGAAGTTGAGTGCGTTTAAGTTTTTGACTAGCTAATTGAGAAGAGATAGAAAGTTGCTCATCTTCTCCCAATTCTTTAACCCGTGTATTGAGATCGTTTAAGTTTTTGGTTGCTTCAGCAATCTTAACAATGAGTTTCTCTAACTTCTCTGCTAACTTGGTCAATTCTGCATCTTCTGCAATAATTTTATCTTGTACTTCTCGTTCCTGTTGCTGCAAAGAACGCCAAACAACGATCGCTTCCCATTGTTGTTGTTCTTGAATTTGCGCCTTGAGTTTTTTATACTTCTCTGCTTTAATGCGATCGCCAGCCAACTTTTCCAGCGATCGCGTTAATTCCTGCTGAATAATCTGACAGCGTTCTTCCTTTTCCTTAACTTCTTCTAATGTTGATTTAACCCGTTCAATTTTGCGATCGAATTCCGCAACTCCAGCCAACTCATCAATAATTTGTCGGCGTTCTTTGGAATTCATGCTAATAATACTGGTAACATCCCCTTGCAGCACGATATTATAGCCTTCAGGATATATCCGCAGTCGTCGCAATTGTTCGTGCAAATCCCCCGCCGTACAGGGTTCATCGTTGATAAAATAGTTTGAGGAGTAACTTCCCCCTTTCGTCACCCGCAACCGTCGCGTTATTTTCCAGTCTGGAGTCTGGGGTTGAGATTCTCCATTTTCTGAGAATTCAGGGTCTTCCTTTGTTGTCTCTTCCTCTGTTGCTTCTTTCTCAACGATTACCTGTTCTCTGTTGCTTGTTCCCTCTAAATCCGATAAATCAAACGTAACAGAAACACTAACTTCAGAAGTCCCTTTTTGGTTAAGATGATTATGATTGACGAGATCGGGAAGACGTTCTGCTCGCATCCCTTTAGAACTGGCTAACCCCAAGCAAAATAATAGCGCATCAAGAATATTAGATTTTCCCGACCCGTTGGGGCCGGAAATTACCGTAAATCCTGTTAGTAATGGAACGTTCGTTGTCCCCCCAAATGACTTGAAATGAGACAGTTCGACGCTCTTAACATGAACCATTGATCAATATATCGATTTAGTCACGATCGCTCGCCAATTTTCTCTTGGGAATTAGGAATTGAAGAGCGATCGCGTGTCAACGTACAGAAGTATTGATCGATTTTAGCAGGAACGACGGGAGGATGTGGCGATCGCAAGAAAAATTTATTCGAGAAGCAAGGCGATCCTAAGTCCGACTTTGAACTCATTACTTTTTCTTCAAGTTCTAAAAACTGGGTGCATCTCAAAGTTGCAAATTTACAACATTGCTCCGAATAATTAGAGCTAGGGAGCTACAATAAACCATAATGGGGGGTAGTGCGAGCATCTTGCTCGCTATTTTTACAAAACTTTTTACAAAACTTTTTACAAAACTTTTTACAAAACTTTTTACAAAACTTTTTACAAAACTGAGATGCACCCTAAAAACCTCTACTTCTTCTCATTCTTTAGATCGCGCACCCACTGACGAAGCGATCGCACCATTGCATTGTCATCTAGCTCGATTTCTGCTAAATCTAACCATTGTTTGATGAGAGTTGCGGGAACATCTGGAAATGTCGGAGAGCGATCGCAAGAGACATATTTTTCTGCTTCGAGTTGATAGATTTTAAATGTCTTTTTCGTACAGCGCCAAATTTCAGAAACGCCCAAATCTTGATAAATTTGAAACCGACGACTTGAAGAACTATTAATATCCACTTCGATAATGAGATCGGGAGGTGGATCGATTTCTAAATCTATTTTTGTGCCGCGAATTTTAGCCGCATTTTGAATATAAAACCCTGCATCTGGTTCTGCACCTCGCTGTAAATCCTCACGGTTGAGAGTTACAGAACCTACTCCACGAATAGGCATATCAAATTCTTCCGTTAATGCAATAATAATTCTTTCTAAAAGATGTTTATTAATTTCATGAATATCTGAAGGCATAATAATTTCTAATACACCGCGATCGTAAGCTAAACGAGTCGATCTCCTGTCTCCTAAGTCAACTAACAAAACCTGATAAGTTTGCCAACTTACATTAGGTAAAACTACTCTTTGGGTAATCTTCCCTTGTAAATCTTCAATTCCTAAATCTTCGGTATCGTTTTGAGGTATGGTTAGAGATTGTATCATAATGCCTCTATTTTGTTAGAGAAGATAAACTCAATTTGAATGCAATACTATTTATTATTATAGCGCAATGCGATCGCATTTAAAAATTAAGTTTAATATTTATTAAGTTTGACGCAACAAGGCAATAAAACCTGCTTGTTCAAAATGGCGATCGTAGGCAAGTGCTTCGATAATTTTTCTGCGTTCCATAGAGATAATAGTCTAAGTTTTTTGATAAATCTACAGGTAATTTTTCCCATTCTTCCGCAGGGATTTCCTGGCTAATTATCTCTACATCATGTAAGAAATTTAATAAATCTGATTTTTCTTGCTCTTTTGTTTGAGTTTGATTTTTATGTTTCAAAAACAAACAAAAATTCAGCATTTCCTCAGCAATTGTATCTGGTATTTCTTCCAGTTCTTTAATTAATCGTTCTTTAATTGTCATTGTTTCTTCACCATTTGAATGCAATACTATCATTGTAGCGCAATGCGATCGCTTTTGATTAATGGAGAAAAGAGAGGCAATGCGATCGCTCTATTGACTTGACTTGCTCACAAACTTATAATATAATAGTGGAGTAACTCAATTATTTAAAAAAAAATGATTGCATTTGAAACAATACGCCAATATATTGACACCTTGCCAGAAGAAGCACAAACACTTCTCATCGATTTCATTCAGTTACTCAAAAAACACTATCCTCAACCCGAACTAAAACAGGAGAGTTCTGAAAAAAGCACCTATGAGCAATTGGAAGAAGCAGGGTTGATTGGTTACTGTGCCATCGAAGAAAACTTATCTACAACCTATAAAGATGTATTGGCTCAAACACTAGCAAAAAAATATGATAATCGCTGATACTGGATTTTGGTTAGCTCTTATCGATCTCACAGATAGCCACCATCAAGAAGCAAAAAAAGCACTTAAAAAACATAATGAACCCCTAATTACAACATGGTGTGTGATTACAGAAACCTGTTATTTGTTGTTAACTCGTAAAGGCGTTAAATCTCAAATTCATTTTCTGAATTCTCTCGATCGCGGAGTCTTTTCTGTATTTAATTTAGAAGCCCATCATACTGCCAGAATCACACAACTTCTGGAACAATATAGCGATCTGCCAATGGATTTAGCCGATGCGTCTCTTATCATTTTAGCTGAACATTTAGGACATGGACGTATTTTTTCAGTAGATCGACGAGACTTTAATATCTATCGTTGGAAACAGATTCATCCTTTTGAAAATCTCTTGTAAGAAGGATAGTTTAGGAATATATCATCAAGGTTTATACCGTGAAACAGATTGAGAGGGATGTAATAAAACATAGAAACAGGGAATAATAAATAGAGTTAACACTGTTGCGACGGATAGACCAGAAAAGACAACAATTCCCAAGGGTTGTAAAAATTCAGAACCTTCTCCTAAACCTAATGCTAAAGGAAATAATCCCAATACTGTAGTAATCGTCGTCATCAAAATGGGACGCAATCGTTGGGGTGCAGCTTTTAAAATTGCCGTAGCGCGATCGCATTCGTATTCTGTGCGAATCTGATTGGCCAATTCTACCATAATAATCGCATTATTAACAACAATTCCTACTAAGAGAACTGCCCCTACTAACACTGTTGCCCCGATCGCAGTTTGCGTAATATACAATCCTAAAATACCCCCAGCTAAGGCGAGAGGAACAGTTAAAATAATGACAAAAGGATCGATTAGGGAATTATATTGAACTGCCATAACGACAAAAACCAAAAAGATTGCTAGTCCTCCTAACAATTTTAATGAGTTTTGTAATTGTTGATTACTTTCTGCTGTGGTACTGGGTAAAAAACGTACTCCTGAAGGCAATTCAATCGTCTCTAAAATTGTGCTAACCTCTGCCAAAGCACCACTTAAACTTGCACCTTCATTCAAATTTCCTGCAATAATAAACACCTGACGCTGATTAATTCTTTGAATTTCTGCGGGTGCATCTCCCTCTTCTAACGTCACAACATCTTCTAAACGCACTGGGCGATTATTGTTAGTAAAGAGAGGAATTTGCATTAATTGGGCAGTGCGCTGACGATATTCTTCGCCTAATTGTACCCGAATATCGATGAGGCGATCGCCCCGTTGTAGTTGCGTCGAAACTGTTCCTTGAATAGCCGTTTGAATAGTATCTCCAACATTCTCCGTATTCAGTCCTAAACTGGCTAATCTTTCCCATTGTGGAATAATGCGAACTTCCGGTTGAGGTGCATCAGCATCGGGACTAAAACGCGCTAATTTTGCATTCTCATCCAATATTTTTAAAACTTTGTCTCCGACTTGCTTTAACATTTCTTCGTCACTTCCTTGGAGCATAATATCCAGATCGGCTCGAAAAATAGGAGAATTAGAAAGGATAATTCCCCGAACTCTTTCGGGAACTAAACGCAGGCGAGTATTGACCAAATTTAATCTTTGAAACTCCTTGCTAACTCTTGCAATAAATGCCGGAAGATTAGTTTCAGGTTTAACTGTAATTGTACTCGAACTTCTCAGTAAGTTAGAAATGGTTAAATTCCCAAATAAAAACCCTCCCACAGTTGTAAAAATATAGTCGGTTTCCGGCTGTTCCTTGAGAATTCGATTCGTAGCATCCATGACCTCTTTATTTGCTTCTAAAGTCGTTCCAGGAGGGAATTGAACGATTAATTGTGCTTGTCCGGTATTAATAGGAGGCAGAATTTCCCGAGGAATTCGATCTTGCATCCACCAACTTCCTCCACCCAAGAGAAGAAAAGCTAAAAGAATGGCGAGAATGCGAAAACGAATAACTTGAGAAAGTAAGCGAGTATAGTTGATTTGCAAACCGGAAAATTGGCGGTTAAATTGACGGAAAAACCAAAACTTGTTAATACCACTGCTTGCAGGAATAGCCAGTAAACGAGAAGCTAACATCGGAACGAGAGTTAGGGCTAAAAGCAAAGATGCTGCAACGGCAAAACTAATGGTTAAAATTAATTCATTAAAGAGGAGAGAAATAAATCCACCAATCAGTAAAAAAGGTAAAACTGCGACTAAATTAGTTAAAGTTGAAGCAATTAAAGCAGATTCTACTTGTTGTGCCTTAACTTGTGCCATTTCAATTACATCTGGCGAAGAAAAATAAGTTCTTCTTTCTCTTTCTACATCTATCCCTATACCATCGGCAATATTTTCTAACATGACAATGGAATTATCAACAACAATTCCCACTCCTAATGCTAATCCTCCCAAACTAAAGACATTAATTGATAAACCAAAGAGTTTCATTAAAACAATGGCTGTAAGAGTTGCAAGGGGAATTGCGGCAACGATAATTAAAGTTTGCCGGAGAGATCCTAAAAAGACAAATACTGCGATCGCGGCCAAAATTGTCCCCGTTAATCCCGCTTGGACGACATTACGAATAGAATTTTGAATAAAGCGAGATTCATCTAAAGTTGTAATCATTTCCATTTCTGCTGGAATGACTCCCGCTTCTTGTAAGAATTCAATACGATTCTTAACATTTTTAACAACTTCAATTGTATTGGCATCCGGTTGTTTTTGGATGCTCACTTTAACGGCTGGTTTTCCGTTTAAGGTGACAAAAACTCGTCGATCTTCACTGCCATCAATAATCTCAGCGACATCGCGTAAATAAATGCGTCGCTTTCCTAAAATTGTATCGGAATTATTCTCAATTTCTAAGGATAAATCTCGCAGTTCTTGAATACTGTGAAACCGTCCTACTGTCCGCGTTAAAGGTTCTCCTGCTTCTCCTTCTAACCGTCCTCCAGCAATGTCTTGATTGCGTTCTTGTAGCGCATCTAAAACATTTTGTAAACTCACCCCCAAGGCTTGTAAACGGTTGAGATCGATATTGATGCGAATTTCTTCTCGCAGTCCTCCCGAAACATCTACTCCCGAAACTCCTGGAATAATGCCTAATTCTCGGCTGAATTCTTCATCGGCGAAAGTTCTTAATTCGACATCTGATAAAAGGGAAGATTCTAGGGCAAATTCGTAAATGGGAAGTTGAGAGGGGTCAAATTTGAATAAGCGCGGTTCTTCAATAATATCAGGAAGGCGATCGCGGGCGCGGTTGAGGGTTGCTGTCGCGTCGTTTAAGGCTTGATCGATATCCCCTCCCGGTTCAAAAAAAAGGTCGATACTGATGCGACCTTCGCGAGTTTGAGAAAAGATTTGTACGACCCCTTCCGTGGCGCTGAGAGCCTCTTCTAAGGGCTTTGTGACCTCCTCTACGGCCACTTGGGGAGAGATGCCTGCTGCGTCCGCACGCAAGCCAATGCGAGGATAAGTTATGGCGGGAAGGAGATCGACTTGTAAGCGGGAGATGAAGAAAAGACCGATTACAATTAAGGCGATCGCCAGCATTAAAGTACCAATATGACGGCGAATGGCGATCGCGCTGATGGATGCCCCCAAAACTTTTTGGCGCGAGGGTTTAAGGGAAGGGGTAATAAATTTAGAGGGAGATTCGTCCAACATGGGAATTTACCTGATTTCTAATTTTAAGTTATCGCTCTAAAGCAAGTTGAACTAACGTGATTTATAATTCTAATTTTTCCATTTTTCACCTCCTGGTAATTTCCCCAATTCTTGATTAATTGCATCTTTAATATTCTCTTGATTATAAGTCAACAAAATTAAAGATTTGGCCGCCGTAAATATTAAAGGTTGAGATACCATTTCAGATAATTGTTCTGGATCGGAAATCCCCTCAGATATTTCTAAACTTGCTCGATCTATCGCCGTGTCAAAAACATCATCTAAAAGCTCATTCCACTCCTCGTATTTGAGATAATATGATTTCCGATTATCCCTTAAATTTATTTTCTTGATTTGTATCGTGGACTCTCGAATCGATACAGCCCAAGAATTTGTTAAACGCTGCTCAACCTGATTTTTGATTAAATGTATCAAGATTCTCGTCAAATATGATTCCAGATTCAGAACGATTGATTTTCGCGACATAAACTCCAGATCGTCAACAATGACTAAAGCCTCGTCATAACGACCCTCTAAAATTGCCGTTCTTAAATCTACTAATTCTTGAGTCATTGTGAAAAAACTCTGATCTAGCCAGTATTATAGTTCACGATCGCAACATCACCAGTACCCTTTAATCCTCAGACCATATATTTTAGAGGGGTAGAGAAGCACCTCCACCGCGGCGATCGCCCTACAAGATTTCCCCCTTTCCCCTCCCTTTTAACAAAAAATCTGAAAATTGCGATCTGTCTCCGACGATATTCGGTAAACTAAGGCTTACTATAAATACAGTATCCATCCAATTCACTCACCGTTCCGTAATCGTGGCGAGCAACTTACCTTTTAATCATATCGGGACATCTCTTCCCCCCAGTAGCGACTACCTAAGCCTTCCTCAAGAAACCCCAGGGAGAAATAACATCGTGCCGAGCAATGCAGCAAAAATCAAAGTGATTGGCGTAGGCGGCGGCGGGTGCAATGCCGTCAAGCGCATGATCGATAGTGGAATTAGCGGCATAGAATTTTGGACCATTAACACCGATGCCCAAGCCCTCGAACTTACTCCCGCCGAAAATCGCTTACAAATCGGTCAGAAATTGACCCGAGGACTCGGGGCGGGAGGAAACCCGGCGATCGGTCAAAAGGCTGCGGAGGAGTCCCGCGACGAAATTGCTAACGCCCTCGAAGGAACCGATCTGGTCTTCATTACCTCGGGCATGGGGGGCGGTACGGGAACTGGTGCTTCTCCCATTGTTGCCGAAACTGCCAAAGAATTGGGATGTTTGACGGTCGGTATTGTTACCCGGCCTTTCACCTTTGAAGGTCGCCGCCGCATGAACCAAGCAGAGGAAGGCATTGCCGGGCTGCAAAGTTGTGTCGATACCCTCATTGTTATTCCCAATAACAAGCTCCTCTCGGTTATTTCTGCGGAAATTCCTGTTCAACAAGCCTTCATTATTGCTGATGATATTCTGCGGCAAGGGGTACAGGGTATCTCCGATATTATTGTCATCCCTGGGCTGGTGAATGTGGATTTTGCTGACGTGCGGGCGGTGATGGCAGACGCAGGATCGGCCTTGATGGGTATTGGTGAGGGAACAGGCAAATCTCGCGCCCGCGAAGCTGCTCAAATGGCGATTTCTTCCCCTCTCTTGGAATCTTCCATCGAAGGAGCCAAAGGGGTCGTCTTTAACATTACGGGAGGTCCCGATCTCACCCTCCATGAAGTTAATATCGCCGCCGAAACTATTTATGAGGTCGTCGATCCTGATGCCAATATTATTTTTGGTGCCGTGATCGATGACACGATGGAAGGAGAAATTAAAATTACGGCGATCGCCACGGGATTCTCGGGCAGTGCTACTGGGGCTTCTCCCTCCCTTTATGCCCCCGCAACGGCGCAGAAATCCCGTCGTCCGGCTCCCCCCACCAACACGATGCAGCCCCGTCCCGCACCCCCTTCTCCTCCCATTCCTAGCCCCCAAGACTTGGGCAATGGTTTGGATATCCCCGATTTTCTGCAACGTCGTCGCTTTCCTCGGAAATAATGTGGAGAGGGAGGGAATAGAAAACAGGTTAAAGACGATGTTTCCTCTACCTTAAAGTTCCCTCTAGGAATGGTGCGGGAACGGTTTCTGCGATGTCTTTTTTACCTTGCTGCAATCTGCTAACGGTTAAATCAAAAAAGTTGATCTTAAAATCAAAAATTAAGGTTTTGTAGCAATAACTTTAGCAATCCAAAGGATTGATTTATGATGAATATTTGGCAGCTTTATCTCCGGTTTTTCTCCCTCTCACCCCGACAATAACGCTGAATTGTTGCCTTATTGATGTTATTGCAAAGCGAGAATGTTTAAATATCAACAAGAAAATCAGAAAAATCAGGACAATGGGAAAGCAACTGAAGGGAAGCAAAACTATCGCCCTGCGGTTCCCATTAGCGTCTATCGAGAATTGGCGAAAGAACTACAGACAACAAAAAGCGAACTAGAGGCGGTAAAGGTACAAAATCATCAGTTAACCAATGATAACAAACTGATGCGACAGGAGTTGGCTAAAATTACCCAATGCGTGCAAGCATTTCAACAAGTACAGGGTAACGCTAACGAAGCCAATCCTTCTGCTTTAAGGTTAGAGAAAGCCGCGATCGCCGATTTTCCCTCAGAAGGAAAACCTGCACCTCCTCCCCCTTTAAATTCGCCCCCCTCTCCCGAACCTGCTTTTGAAGAGATGGATCGGGAGGAAGAATATGCGATCGAGGTGGAAGAACCTTCTAAAAACCGTCGTTTGAGCCTTCTTGATAGTTCTGGAGATATTAGCGGCTGGTTGTTGGCGATCGCGATCGCCTTAATGATCCTGACGGCATTTAGTGCGGGTTTTCTTTTCCTGCGTCCTTGGTTGATGAATAATAATAATAATAGTAACGGCTCCTAAGAAATGCGGAAGATGTCACTATTGAAGAGAAAACAGAAAAGCAGCAAAGGCGATCGCGACAATCAGAAAAGCGATCGCAGCTAAAGTAATTTTAAGCCAACTATAAGGGCGATCGCCTTGAACTTCTCCCGTGCGTGCGTTGACCATAACTTGATATTGCTTCTTTTTATTCTTAATAAATAATGCTAAATGATTTTGAGAATATTGTGGCGAACAATCCTGAAGATTTGCCAATAGAATGAGAATCGATCGAACAATAATCATCCCACCGTCAGGAAAGAGAATTTCGCAAAGTGCCGAGGAGTCCTTATAATAAATTAGCGAATACCGAAGCGAGGGCAGTCGAAGGATTCCTGCTGTTTCCCCTAACTGCTGTTTCCCCTAACACGATGCGATTTCTCAAACAAAAGCTCGTTAACCAGATTTTACTCGGCTCGATCGCCTTTGGCTTGGGTTTTGGCTTGGGATGGCTCGTTCATCGCAATTTAAAATCCGCCTCCATCGCCGGGGCGATCGCGCTGGCCGCCAGTTATACTAGCGCGATCGCGGCACAATTGCATTGGAGCAAGCACGAAAAACGAAACCGTAACGCCCTACGCTATCAAATTCAATCCCTCTCAGAGCAGCGTCAGCACCTCTACGGGGCGATTTCCTCGGCATTGGCTACCCAGCAGGAAATTCAGGCCAGCGTCCAAGCGCTGAACTTAGAGCGCACCCGCTTGCTCGATCGCGTTTCGGAATTACATCAGCAGCGTAACGCCCTGCATCGGGAACTTCAGGAAAGCCCCGAGGTATCGCCAGAACCCGAAACGCCCCACTATTATCGACCTCCTGCCCGCCTACAACCCTCTTTTAAGACAGAAGCAACGATTAATCGTGCCTTTTTCTCTAAAACCGTTCAACTGCAAGAAACTGAAAGTCGCTTACAGCAACTCAATAACGAACTCGAAAAACTCCAAACTCTCCTTTTAGACCGACAAGAAGAAAGAGAGATTGTACAACAACAGGTGTTCCACTTAAAAGAAGAGAAAAAGCAACTCGAACGCAATGTTCAAGATGCCCAAGGAAAACTTAAGCATCTCCAACAAATTCAAGAACAATTTGCACTCTCTTTATCGGCTCTGGAACAGGATAAACAAGAACTGGAAACGGTTCTCAATGAAAAACGCGATCGCATTGCCGCCCTGCAAAATGAAATTGAATCTCAGCAGAAAGATAAAAGCAAACCTAAATCCTCAAAAAATGGGCGATCCTCGGCAAAATCTTTCCTAAATTTACCCCCAGAATGGCTAGACTTTACACAAGAATTAGATGATAATGAAAAAGCGGCATTAAAAGCAATTTTGGAAAAAAATGAAGAACAGTTAAAAATAATTATTAATCAACAGGCCATGATGCCGGAAGTATTAATTGAAGCCTTAAATGAAAAAGCACTCAATACATTAGGCGATATTTTATTTGAGTCTAATGGAGGAGCGGGAATCCCGAAAATTCTTGAAGAATATGCTTCCTTGATCGCTGAACCTATTGCCGCACAATTTGCCACTCTATTGACCGTTCAAGAGGTCGAATAACCAAGGAGAATTCTCTAAAAATGCCCAAAATTCCCAAGCGCGTTTCTACAGCTTTAATTAATGCCCTAGCTGCGGGAGTTGTTCCCCGAGTAGGGTTGGAGCATATTTCTGTGGGACGAGAAAAGGAAATTGGCGCGATCGCCAGGGATTTAGAGAATATTAGGGAAGGAGGAGCCTCTTTTCGCTTCATTGTTGGACGCTACGGTGCCGGTAAGAGTTTTATGTTACAACTCATGCGTAACTTAGCGATGGAACAAGGGTTTGTCGTTGCCGATGCGGATTTATCGCCAGAATTGCGCCTTGCGGGGAGCAAACATCAGGCGATCGCAACTTATCGGGAATTAATGAAAAATATTGCCACGCGAACTTCTCCAAAAGGAGGCGCGATCGCGTTGATTTTAGAAAAATGGACGAGTAGCATTTTATCTCAAGTTGCCCAAGCGACGGGAAAGCGCCCAGGAGATGAAGGATTTGACGAACAAGTTGAAAATAGGATTCGCCAAGTTATTGATGATTTAGAAGGCTTAGTACATGGCTTTGATTTTGCTAATGTTATTATTTCTTATTGGCAAGGCTATCGGGAGGAAAATCGCGATAAACAAGAAGCTGCTTTACGGTGGTTGCGAGGGGAATTTGCAACAAAAACAGAAGCAAAGGCCAGCAGTCTTGATGTGCGGGTGACGATTGATGATGATACTTGGTATGACTACCTTAAATTATGGGCGAAATTTGTCTCGGATATTGGCTATAAAGGGTTAATTATTGTCTTAGATGAAGCCATTCATCTTTATAAGATTTCTCACCGTCGTTCTCGTCACAGCAATTACGATCGCCTTTTAGCTATGTTTAACGATACC